>JBDNBC010000038.1:0-16783 GCA_039768115.1 Oceanococcaceae bacterium | reverse complement strand
GACGCGCAGCAACTCGGCCGCGGCCGGGCCGATGCCCTCGCGGCGGTGAAACCCCCCATTCACAATCGCCGACCCAACATACAGCGCACCATTGAACTCGCACATCGACAGCGCCAGTTCATTGTGATTGCCGCGCCAGGCGCCGTGCTGCAGGACTCGCGTCCACTGATACGGCAAGGTGTCACCGCCATCGGTGCGCCACAGCTCGAAGCCCTTTTTAGGGTTGACGGTGCCGGCGTAGAGCCGGTCGCCGAAGGTGCCCAGCTCGAATACCGTGACATTGGTGGGGTCGCCGAATCCGTCAAGACTGGCCGGCTCCCAATGCCCGCCCGCGATATCGGCCGTTGCGTAGATCGTGGACTCGGAACCGACGCACTCCTGCGCCTGGCCATCGCCGCGATTGGAACCGGTCGGCGTGGTGTGAACGCGCCCCTTGAACACCTGCAGCGTACGGAACGAGCGCACCGACTCATCCCAGGGCGGCCGCGGCGCGGTGGCGAATTCAACGCCATCCGTGCTGCGCAGAATGTCCGGCGATTCCGTAGCAATCGGTGCCCAGGTCGACACATACAAACAGGGCGCGCTGTCGCTGGCGCCCTGAAACACGGCCATCCCGCGAAAACTGACGTAGCGCGGCACCCAGCGGCCGTTCTTGCCCCAGACCCAGGGGGCGATGTAGACCTGCTCCCAAATGCTGGTGAGCGGATCGTAAGCCCAGATCTGTGCGCGCCGATCAATGTCGTAGGGCACATCGGTGCACTCCACCGGCCAGGGCACGAAATCCGGTAGCGGCTTGTTGATGCGCATCGACGCAAAAGTGGCCCGCGTCGTGCCGACATACAGCCGGCCCTGGAACCACGCCATGCTGTGCGCGTAGTTGTTATGCGGGTCACCAAAACCGCTCTCGCAGATCAGCCGGAAGTCTTCCCGGCGCAGCCCCGTGTCGTCGGTGAACCGCAGCCCGGTCGCCGTGCTCAGGGCAGCCACGACCAGACTTCCACCATCACAAAACGCAGGATGGCCCGGGTGTAGGCAACAATCAATGGCATGGTGCGGCCCTCCACCTTGGCCTGGCCACTCATCTCGCTGTAAAGCACGCCGTCAGGATTGGTCAGCCGCAGTTGCACGCGCAGAATGCGACCGTTTTCGCCGGCCTCGGCGACGGGCGCCACATCCGTGACCACTGCCGGCACGCCCTGCCCCGGCAGAGCCCACACCTTGACCACTGCCGCCATGCCCGGGGTGACCTCACTTGCTGCGAACTCGGGCAGCCGCAGCTCGGCCTGCAGCTCCCGGGTGTTCTCGATCACCATGAAGGTCTCACCGCTATCGACAAAGCCATTGGTCAGAAACCGTAGCTGCGCACCGACAACGTATCCATCGATCGGCGCGGTGACGGTCATCCGCTCTAGCGCCGTCTGCTGATAATCAAGGTCAGCCTCGAGGGCGCGAATCTGGCTCTCGATTTCGCGCACATTCTCTTCCCGCGCTGGGGTACGCACCCGGGTGAGGCTGGCCTGCTCGAGTGCCAGCACTTCGCGATCCAGATCCGCCTGGTTGCGTGCTGCATCACGTTCCTGTGAGGTAATGGCCCGGCGCTTGAGCGCCTCATCAGCGCGGCGCGCCTCGGCCTCGGAATAGCGCAGTCGCGCCTCGGCGGTGACAACCCGCTGCTCGGCCTGGGCGATGTCCTCGGCCGTTGCCCCGTTGCGCGCTTCGTCCAGCCGCGCGCGCTGGGCGGCAATCTCGGCCTCGGTACTGGCGATTTCAGCACGAATCAACGCGGTATCGAGCTGCGCCAGGGTGGCCCCCTCCTCAACCCAGTCGCCTTCCTTGACCATGACGCTTTCGACAAAGGCCGACACACCCGCGGTGATTTCGGCACGATCCTGTGGCTGCAGCACCACCCGGCCACCGGGTTCATAGGTGTACGGCCACAGGGCCACCACCGCAATCAACCCGAAGCGCAAGCCGTAGCGAGTGAGGGCCACGGCGCCACGGTCTATGCTCGGCTGCCACGGCGCCCGCTGCAGTTGGGTGCGTTGATCGCGATAGCGGCGCGCTAAGGTGACGCTGTACACGGTCACACCAATCAACAGCAGGCCCACTGCCGCACCGCCATATTGGCTTTCCAGCCATCGCGCCGGATACAGCAAAATCAACGTGACCAGCGTAACGAAGAACGCAAGCACCGCAAGCGCGTAGAACGCCATCGGCGCACGCGGGGGCGGTGTCCGGTTTCCCCAGCGCAGCTTGATGCCGAGCAGCGCCAGGAAACTCTGCTCGCGCAGATCCGCCACGCCCAGCCACGCCGACAGCAGGTAGTAGCCATCAGTCCGGGCCAGCGGATTGAGACGCAGCAGCGCATTGCCCATGCCAAATAGCGCCGCCGTGATCAGCGCCGCTGGCAGCATGGTGGTGCCCAGCCGGGTGATAAACCAGAGCAACAGAGCCAACGCGAAAAGAGCGAAGCCGGAGACCAGCGGCGCGGCCACGATTCGCAGGCGCCCGGCCCGGCTGACATGCTCGGCGGCCCCTTCGGTATCACAGAGAAAGCGGGGGATGACCCGCATCGCAAAGATAATCCCGAAGCGCGGCCAGCGGCCGGTCTCCCGGTGGATCATCCAGGCCCGCGATGATTCTGCGAGCAAATTGGTCAGCAGTGCCATCGGGACGCCAACGGCCATCAGGTTCTGCCAGGCCAGCAGGCGCAGCACATCGCCCTGAGCGAGCGCCTGGTCATCCCACAAAGCCCACAGCAGTACCAGCACCAGCAGGCCCAGCAGCAGGGTGCCGCCGCGGATAATCAACGGCCAGGCAAATAGCCGACCCAGCCCCGCCCAGAACCCCGGGTGCAGTGGCCAGTCGATGCGCTCGGCGTTAACCCGCCCGCGCCAGACCGACCCGGCCAGCGGGCCCAGTGATGAATGACCCGACAATGATCCCGGTTCGGTAGCGGGCGGAAAAGCCTCTTCGGAGCGCGCATCCGCATGCAAGTGCGCCTGACGCCGCTCATGATCGGTTTGCGGCGGGACCGGCAAGGGCTCTTCGGTGCCGGCGAACAGCAGTTCGCTCTCGCTCAATTCGGCGGCAAAGGCCTCGAGATCCATGGCGGTGATATCGGCGCGCAGCGCCTGTGCCTTCTGCAAGCGCTCAGCAGCCGTGCGCTTGCCGTCGAAGATCATCGCCAGGGTGTGTTCTTCCGGCAGCAGTCGCAGCACCTGATTGCTGCGCACGGAAATGACCCGCACGTAACGGCCATGAAGGTCCTCCCGCGGCTCGGCACTGGCGCCGGCAAAGCGCAGGTAGGGATGGGCCAGTTGATGAGTTGTCGACATGATCTACAGTGTGGGAAAAGGCCAGCGGCAGTGGGGCTGCCAGGCCGGAATAAACGGCGAAAGGTGCAGGGAATTTACAGGGTGTGGCCGCGAAAGAAGTCCCAGATTCGGCTGTTCGCGTCCAGCACGGTGACCCCCGTCCCGCCACAAACGCTCCCAAGCGGGTTCTGGCCGGTTCCGGGCCAGACATGTCCGCCACTGGACACGGTACACAACTCGACCTGCGCCATCTGCGCGCAGCCCGTATGCACGTCACAACGGGCATCTCCACTGGTGAAACTGCTGCCGCGCGGTGGCACCTGGCAGTCGTTGTGGCGCACCCAGAAATCGATGCTGTCGGCCACCGCCGGCCGCTGGCCACCCGCCGGCCCGGCACTGGGTCCCCCCTCAAACGGCGCGCACTGGTCGCTTTCACCATGAATATGCAGAATCGGCACCGGCCGCACGGGGTTGCACTCATAGGCCGTGGTCACGGGTGCATCATCCGCGTTCTCGGTCATCTGAAAAGCGGCCACCGGTGCGGCCGCGGCAAACAGGTCGGCGGCCTCGCAGGCCAGCCGGTAGGCCATCATGCCGCCGTTCGAGTGTCCGGTGACGTAGACGCGCCGCGAGTCCACATCGATGGTCCGCATGGCCTCCGCCACGACGGCGCGGATGACGGCAACGTGATCCACACCCTCGCGCGCAGCCGGGTCGCAGCAGCCGCCGGCATTCCAGGTGCGCTGAAATCCGTCAGGCGTCAATACGGCATACCCGTTGCGCCGGGCATGCGCGCGCATGCCCGTGAAAGCGTCAAACACGCGGGCATCGCCGCCGCCACCATGCAGGCTCACGATCAACGGTTGATCCTCAGCCCCGGCATGGGGTGAGAACAGGAGGTAGTCATGGCGGAGACCGTCCAGGCGAATACTGCCCGCAAGCTCCACTCCGCCGATGACAGGCACCGGGGCGCCGCGATCACAGCCGGCAACCGCCAGTCCCATGATCAGCAGTGTCATCGCCCAGGGGGCCTTCACCGCCATACCTCTTGAACACCCATGCGAAACGCTATGCAGGTATATCAAAGAGGTTGCGGCAGCGCTGTAGGGATTTTCCGGCAAACTATGTCCTGATCCGCTCGCTCCGCCCTGCCATGGCCCGCTCCCGGTCGATTGCCGCACGCAACGCCGCCTTTATTCACGGCCAGGATGACGATGCGCGCGCATGCCGTGAAATTCCGGATGCCGCCTGTCACGCCCAGCCACGCAACGTTCGTCATACCCTGGCCGCGCTGACACTGACCAAGACGGGCGATGAGCTCAGCGGGGCCCGCCTGGTGCTGGCGTGGGTGTTGCTGGCGGTCGACGCGCCGGAATTTCTGCTGGCGCTACTGGTGCCGATCCGTGAATCCGGCGCCCTGCTGCCGCAGCTGGTGGTGGCGGCGGTGATCCGCCGCGCACCGATTCGCAAGACTTTCTGGATCGCCGGGAACCTCGTTCAGGGCCTGTGCCTGATGGCCATGGCGGGTGTGGCGCTGCAGTATTCCGGCGGGCTCGCCGGCGCGCTGATCATCGGCCTGCTGGTGATCTTCTCGCTGGCGCGCGGCGTGTGCTCGGTGGCGATCAAGGACGTGATGGGCAAAACCATCGATAAAGGCGCGCGCGGCCGGCTCACCGGCTGGGCGACATCCGCCGCCGGCGTGCTGGCCATCGGTGCCGGCGTGCTGGTGCAGTGGGCGGGACAATCCGGTCTCGCCGCCCTGGCGGCCCTGCTGATTGTCGCTGGCAGCCTCTGGTGGCTGGCCGCGGCGATCTACAGCGGCGTCCAGGAATGGCCGGGCGCCACGGAAGGCGGCCGCAACGCACTCCAGGAGGCGCTGACCAGCCTGGCCCTGCTGCGCGATGACAAGCCTTTTCGTCATTTCTGCCTGACCCGCGCATTGTTGCTCAGCACGGCATTCGCGTTTCCGTTCTATGCCGCCATCGCCAGCCGGCACGGCGCGGGAGAAACGGTTGGCCTGCTCGGCATGCTGGTCGTGGTCAGCGGTATTGCCGGCATGGTTGCCGCTCCGCTATGGGGCCACTGGTCGGATCGGTCCAGCCGCCACGTGATGATGACGGCGGCGGCCCTGGCAGGCCTGCTGGGGCTCGGTGTGGGTATCGGCGAGTGGCGGGGCCAGCTCGCCCAGGCGCCGGCCGCGCTGCTGCTGGCGATTTACTTTGTCATCGCCGTGGCGCATCACGGCGTACGCATCGCCCGCAGCACCTATCTGATTGATCTCGGTCATACCGGCAATCGTGCTGCGTATACCGCCGTCAGTAACACGCTCATCGGCCTGTTATTGCTGTTGGGCGGCAGCATCGGTGTTCTGGCCCACACGCTCGGGATCGGGGCTGTACTGATGGTGTTGGGCGCTGTGGCGCTGTGTGCTGCGGTGGCGGCATACCGCTTGCCTCCGCCCTGAGGCGCCGTCGTCTTCACCCCCCGGCCGGCCGGCGGCCCAACGCCGCGACGACAATATTAATTTCTGCTAAATTAGAACATTCAACATATGAGGTGCAGCATGCGCGCAATATCCCTGATGACATTGATGGCTCTGTCTTTTGGTTCGGCCGCGGCTGCGCCACCGGAGGCCGCGGCCTGTGCCGCCTGTCACGGCAAAGATGGCAAGAGCGTGAATCCGGCTTGGCCCAATCTCAATGGGCAGAACAAGCCGTACCTGGTCAGCTCGCTGAAAGCCTATCGTGACGGGAGCCGCAACAACCCCTTGATGTCACCCATGGCCAAGTCCCTGAGCGATGAAGCCATCGATGCCCTGGCGGATTACTACAGCAGCCAGTAAACGATGTCCCACGGTGATGCCGCTGTATTGACTGCGCATGCGAGGACGGGGGCAGCCTTGACCGTGGATCCGCACGTCATGGCCGAACATGCCGAAGACGCCAGCCGGCTGATGCGTGCCCTCGGCAACCCCAGCCGGCTGATGATCCTGTGCCTGCTCGGGCGCGGCGAATTGTCCGTCGGGCAGATCAATCAAGCGGTGCCACTGGCGCAGTCCGCGTTGTCCCAGCATCTGGCGGTGTTACGCCGCGACGGCCTGGTCAGCACACGGCGCTCATCACAAACCATTTATTACGCGGTCAGGCCTGGTCCGGCGGCCGAGATCCTCGCGGTTCTCCACGCCCACTATTGCGCTGATGTCATCCGCTGAACCGCTCATAATTTAGGGAACGAGGACACTCAATATGATGGTAGCGACAGAGTTCACGCCGGTGTCGGCCTTGCTGGGCGGGGCCATGATCGGCTTGTCAGCGCTGTTGTTGCTGGCCGGGTCGGGCCGGATCGCCGGCATCAGCGGCATCGTCGGCAACATGCTGACCGCGCGGGGCGCGGACTTGTCCTGGCGCATGGCTTTCACCATTGGCCTGTTGGGCGGAGCCGCAGCCTGGCTATATCTGACCCCGCCGGGCACGCTTGAACTCAATCTACAAGCCGGCTTGCCGTTGATGCTGCTGGCCGGATTTGTCGTCGGGGTAGGCACGCGCCTGGGCCGCGGCTGCACATCGGGCCATGGCGTGTGCGGCATAGGCCGGGTGTCACCCCGGTCCATCACGGCCACGATGGTGTTCATGCTGACCGCCGGCATTACCGTGTACGTCACCCGGCACCTGATCGGCGGTGGCGCATGAACATCGTTGTCGCATTGATTGCGGGACTGCTGTTTGGCCTGGGCCTGGCAGTGTCGCAGATGATGGACCCGGCCAAGGTGCTCAACTTTCTTGACGTGGCCGGCGCCTGGGACCCCTCGCTGATGCTGGTCATGGGCGGGGCCGTGGCCGTCACCATGCCGGGCTTCTACGTCATTCTGAAGCAGCCGCACCCGCTGTTCAGTCCGCGCTTTTTCCTCCCCTATGTCGGCCATATCGACCCGGCCCTGCTCGGGGGTGCGGCGCTGTTTGGGATTGGCTGGGGGCTGGCCGGCCTGTGCCCCGGCCCTGCGCTGGCCGGGCTGGTAAGCGGCAATGGCGACATCGTCGGGTTCGTGCTGATGATGCTGCTGGGCTATCGCATCACGGGCTATCTGGAAGAACGCCGGGCCGCACGCGCGACCCTCTGATCAGAAGCGCCAGGCCAGCCCGACGGTTAACTCGTACTGACGCATCTGGATGCGGATGTCCTGATCGTCAGGGTCCGGCCCGAACGCCGTTGCCAGGTCGGTCCCGGAGCCGCCGAGCAAGGCGCCCAGACCGGGCACCGGAATCGCCTGACCGATCAGATCACCAAAATTGGCCTCGGTATTCGACAGCGGATTCTTGCCGGTCACCTGTTTCAGCGGGGCGTACATCAGCGCCAGCTCGACAAACAGGTTCTTGCGCCAGCGCAGCGACATACCGGCCGTGAAATGCTGCTCGATGACCCCCGGCGCCAAGGTATTGAACAGAACCTCGGTGGGCGGAATGGGCTGCTCCGTCTGGCTGTACCCCACGCGGAATTTGTGGTCACCGCGGGTGTACTGCAAGCCAAATTTGTAGACCTCCATGTCCTGCCAGCCGAAACCAGGACCAACCGTCGCCCCGAGACAGGAATCGCTGGGTTCGGTCGAGCCGCCAAAACCCAGCCTCGCAAACAACCGGGGGATGGCGCAGTTATTGACGAAATCATTGGGATCAAAGGGATTCCCCACCGAGCGAATATCGCTGTAATTGATCCGCTGATAGTCCGCCACCAGCTGCAAGTCGCCGGTCAACTGCACCGCCACGCCGAGGTTCCAGGTTTCGGGAACGTCGAAATCGCCCTGCTTGGCAAACAGGCCGCGATAATCATCAAACTCGCCCATCCAGACCCGCGACTGGTATGACGCGCCCAGGTTGACGAAGGGGATCACGCCGGTCAGCACACCGATGCGGTAGCCGCCACCCACGGCGATGTCATGGCCATTGTTGGTGACCTTGTCGGGGGCGTTGGAGAACTGCTTGAACGCGCCCAGCCCCTGCGCAGCAAACCGGCTCAACGCGCCCAGTACCGAAATACCAACCGAGCTGCGCTCGCCGATTTTGTAGGACAGCGTCGGCGCCACAAACAGGATGGCCAGGTCCACACCGGAGCGCTTGCCGCCCTCCTCGCCACAAAAGTTACCCGGCCCGCGAACGATGGCTCCGCCGCCGAGACTGCCTTCACATTCTTCCTCAAGATTCAGCGGCACGGCCCCACCGACCAGCGGCCCCAGCACCGCATCCAGGTTGGCTGGGGCGCGAAAGTTCTGCGCGAAGACGGTGGTGATCGACTCGTTGTACTCGGTGTTTAAGCCCCCATTGCCGAACATCGTCACGCCCCAGGAGGCGCGCTCACCCCAGCGCCGGTTGTAGCCCAGCGCCGGCAAGGGGTAGTACTCGTTGTGGCTACGGTTCTCGGCGATGGGCGACAGCGTCACGATGCCCTGCTCAGCGCTCACCCCCCGCTCTCGGGCCTGATAGTCACGGATGGGTGTAAACATCGACAGATTCACGTCGACGCTGTCTCCCATCCAGACCATGCCTGCCGGGTTGATACTGCCGATCAGGGCATCTTCGGGCAGCGCCGTTCCGGCACCGCCCAGCGCTTTCTGAGCCGCACTGAACCCGTGCGCGAAATAGCCGTTAGTCGCCCCCGCCAGCATCGGAATGGCGCATAACAACACCGCGGCCGCGCGACACACAACGTTGATTCCTGACATGGAGACTCCTTTCCGAGTCCGGTGATTCGCGCGCGCAGCATACGGCGCGCGACCGCAAATCTCATCGGGAATATCGTTATGTCAGCCGGGCACCGCTCGCGAGGCGCCGATGGCCACCGCCTGTCGCAGGGCGCGGGCGCGTCAGTGCAACACGCGCGGGCGGCTCACTTCCTCTTCAAGCACCGCATGGGCGCCGGGAGACACGATGTCCTGCGGCAGTTCCTTCTGCTGACAGCGTTCGATTATTGCCGCGCGCAGCAGATCACGCATCAACCCTTCCGTGGAGAGCAGCAATTGCCGCATCGCGGAAGCTCCTGGGTGACGGGAATCGAAACTGATGGCCGGCCGGCCATTGATGCTCACGCCATGCAAACGCAAACCGTTTTGCAGGGCTTCATCGAGTAAATCGCGTGCGAGATTGATGTTCACCTTCAGACACTCCTTGTCCGGCTCCATCCGACACGTATCAGGCAGGGCCCGATCCCGGTCGTCTTGACAGAATTTTCACTCCCCGGATGATAACCGCTTACCTTGGAATATCAAGCGGCCCGCCCATGGCCCCGACAGCACCGCCCGATGCCGACCCGCCGGCTCGGGAATACACCATTCACGAGCTGGCGCAGGCCACCGGAACCTCCGTGCGCAACATTCGCGCCTACCGCAATCGCAAATTGCTGCCCGCGCCGGAGCGGCGGGGGCGGATGGGGATTTACAGTGAAGTCCACGCGTCCCGGCTGCGCATCATCAACGAGCTGCTGCAGCGCGGCTACACCATCGACAACACCGATGAACTGCTCAACGCCTGGCAGGCGGGAGAAGGCATCGATCGTGTCCTTGGACTGGAAACAGCACTGCTTCAGCCGTTCAACCGCGAGCCGTCCGAGCGCCTGAGCCTCGCAGACCTGCGGGCCATGTTTGGCGATGCGCTGACGCCGGCCAACATCAGCCGCGCCGTCAGCCTGGATCTGCTCAAACTCGACGGCCCGGATTTAATCGCAATGCGCCCTACCCTGATTCGTATCGGCGCGAAGATTGTTCAGCTTGGCTTTCCGCTGGGCACGTTGCTGGATCTTCTGGCAGAAATCCGTCGGCACCTGCTCAACGTCGCGCAGGGCATGGTGCGCGTGATGGAGGACGATCTGTTCGCCGGGCTCGATGTGCGCCATGCCAGCACCTTCGAGCTGAAGCCGGTACAGGACACCGTTTGGCAACTGCGCGAGTTGCTCAACCAGGCCCTGGCGTCAGAGATGAGCTGGTTGCTGGATGTGGCTATTCGCCGGAATTACGGCAACCGTATCACCGGCGAGGAGACGCCCATCAAGCCGCTGCCGCGCAAAACGGGCGCGCGGCCCACGCCCTGAGCAGACTTAGTGCGGATAGAAGGTTTTGGGGTCGAACACGCGACGATCCACCGAGCCCGACGGGTCCACCGCCTCGAGTCGCAGCTCGGTCTGTGAACCGCTGCGCAGGGCCTCGACAATGACTTCGGAACCACGTTCCGGCGTGGCACTGAACAGGCCCGCGTCGAGCGTGGCGCGCATGTCCGGTTTGCCATGAGCTTCCAATAGGACTTCGGCAAGCTCACAGCGATCCACATCGACCAGGATTCGCACGGTCTGGTCGAAACTGGTCGCCGCCAGCGACGTAATGTAGAGCTTGCGCAGTGTGCGGCCATCCCGTTCAAGGGTGCCCGCGCCGGTGATGGATTGCTCACGTAAGTCGCTGAGCAACCGCAACAGCATGCCGGTGTTGAGGTCGCTGCCGAACAGCGGAATTTCCTGGCCTTCGCGCACAGCCATCGGGCGCCCGGTGCTGGGCATGTAGGCATAGACACGATGCGCCTCGGGGCTGGAGATCACCAGGTAACTCATGCCGGCGACATCCGGCGGGCTGATCGCCTGAATATGCACACGACGCTCGTCGTCGCGTTTTTCCGAGGCCAGGCGCAATTGCAGGCTGCTGCGCTCATCGCCACGGCCCACGCGGGTCATGCGAATGGTGTAGCGCAGGCCTTCTTCCGGCGCCTTCTTCGCCAGACACTGCATCAGGTCGGCCGTGGTCGGCGCGGAACTGGTTCCGGGGCGCGCCGCTTGCGCGGAATTCACCACCCACATGACGCACAGTGCCGCGAGCAATCCCGCGCATCCACGCCAGGCCATCGTGTCGAGCCTAGCGCCCATCACCACGCGCAGGCCGCGGCTTGAGCAGCGAATCCAGCCCCGACATCACCGCATCCGCACCGCTCTGCGCCAGGGTGTTCAACGCGTCGCCGGCCACCTCGGACGAGGGTGCTTTTTTCAGGGCGTCGACAAAACCCTGCGTCACCTCGGCGCGAAACCGGGGCAGCAATTCCTCACCGGCCGCTACCGCACCTTCGCGCACCCGCCGCTCCAGTTCCTCACCCGCCGAGCGCTGCGTCGCGGCGAGCCACCGATCACCCCGCCAGTGCAGAATCACTCCGACCAGCACCACCGTAGTCAGGCTGCTGGCAAGAGCAGTCAGGGCGATCATGACCAGCGGACTCATGTGGTCCCCTGCGAGGCCTTGCGCGCCTCGGCGTCGGCAGCACGGCGAATCGTGTCGCCCAGCTCCGGGCCCTGTGCGACGCGTTTCAGCACCTCTTCGGCAACCCGTCGTTGCAGTTCTTTCTGGACCGCCTCTTCATAGCGCTTGATCACCCGCTTGCGGGCCTGCATCCAGGACAGGCCAAAGCCCACGCCGAAACACACGGCGGTGATGATGATCAGCACCACTGTACTGCTATCCATCCTGCCTCCTTGTCATCCGTAACCCGTGCTCATTCGAGCGGCGGCAGCACACCGCAGGCCCGCAGCAAGGCCTCGCCGGACGGCCCGAGCTGCAGACCGCCCCGCACCAGCCGCGGCTTTTGCTTGCGCTGCTTGTGAATGGTTTCGATCAGTCGAATCAGGGCTGATTCATTCTCGATCATGTCGTATTTGCTCATCGCCGCACGATCTTCGCCAACGCTTTGCAGCAACCCCAGCGAACAGAGATGGGTCAGATAGGTCGGCGTCAGCTCGTTGAGCATCACTCCCGCCTCAGTGCCAATCCGCGACAGGTTGACCAGCACGCGCTGTGGCGGCGCGCTACGGACAGTGAGCTCCAGGTGCACCACAGGAATCACGTTGCCGTCAGAGGCGGAGTTGAGGATTCGCACTTCGTCCGGAACCAGCTCGTCGAGCAGCTTGCGATAAAACGCCTCGCGCGCCGAATCGGGCGACTGGTTCATCGACTGATCCACCAGCATTTCGTAGGTCTGCCGCAGGGACATGCCGGGCCGGACGCTACTCGCCGGCTGTCCCGGGGCCGGCAGCGCGTTGATGATCGCGTCGCCATCCAGCTCGCGCAGACGATCCTTCAAGGTCCGCAGCGCGACCGTTTCCGCCGCCTGCAACTGGCCGCGCACGAATTCACCGCCCGGAACCGCCTCGCTGACACTGCGGGCCAGCTGGGAAAACCGGCCGGCCAGCGCCGCCGCACGCGCCGCCGGGCTGTTGTTGTTACTCATCTGTTTCTCGTCTCCCCGCGGGAAAAAAGCGGCAAGCCGCATTGTGCGACCCGCCGCCTGACATACACCGTCGCGGCGTGGCCATGACGCCCGCCGCTTCGCCCTCCACTATCGCCGACTCAGCGTGACATTGGTGAATGACACTGTCGATGGTAGCGGCAAGTCGGTCTTCGTGCCACATGCCGGATCATGTCGCACGGCGCGCACGTCGATCCTGCTGCCATTCGTTCAGCCGCCAGGCGCCAAAAACGATCAACAACAGCACCGCAATCGGGATCGCAAACGCAAGATGGACCTGCACGGTGCCAGCAATGATGCCCAGGCCACCGCCCAGCACCTGAATGATGGTGAGGTTGCCCCCGGTGTTGTCGAGCACCATGCTCTCCAGCTCATCGGTGTCCAGCTTCATGACCTGTTGCTCCACGAGGTGCTGCACGTTGACCTGCTGTACCAGCTGCTCAATGGCCTGCCGCAACCAGAGCTGGCCCTCATCCGACGCCAGCACGCTCAACGCACGATCCTTGCCCCAGCCGATGGCCTGCATCAGCAGCTCCTCGATAGTGGTCCAGTTGCGCGCGTCGTTGAAGTATTCGCCAACCTTTTCCACCGCCACGGGCAACATGTGCTGCCGCGCCAGACCGGCGAGATGCTCCACACCGCGGGCCAGATTGTGTTGCACCGCATTCTGGGTTCGCTCGGTGTGCAGTTCGCGCTGGAGTCCGTCAATCACCGCATCCAGACCCTGCATGACCTGCCGGCCCACGTTTTCATCCTCGGCGAAGCGACGGAGCAGTTCGCTGATCGCGTCGCGATCCAGGGACACCAGATTTTTCAGACCGAGCCCCAAGCTTCCGGCCATTTTCCGTCGCCGCAGGTAGTCCTCCAGGGTGGTGTCGATCCAGTCGGCGATCTGCGGGAGATTGGTGAGGACCAGGGTCTGCAGATGGCGCGCGGCCTCGGCCCGGTGGCCATCGGTAGCCAGATACCCCAGCAGCCACTCGCGGACCGGCTGCCAGATGCTGGCGATCACCTCAGGGTTGCCCGCCGCCCGCTTCAACGCCTGCTCGGACAAATCGAAGCCACCGCGGATGAAGTCGCGGCCGCGCTGGTCCACCAGCGCCACCACCTTCTCGGTGATGGCTCGACGCACCTCGGGCCGCTGCAGGTTGGCATCCAGCCACTGCGCGGCGGAGCGGGTCGCGGCGTCGATCAGATCGCGCTCACGGATATAGGCCAGGATAATGTCCGGCGACAGCAGCTGCTCCTGTACGCTGGCTCCGAGGCTTTGCGCGATCTGTGCCTGATTCTTCGGCACCAGCCCCCGCCAGCCCAGCACCTGCCCACGTTTGGGCTGGAACAGCATCTTGATGGCCAGAAAGTTGGTGAAGTACCCCACCAGCCCCGCCACCGCCACCACGAACAGCGACTTGAACCACGGATTACTGCCCTGTACCCAGTAATCCAGCCCGCCAAAAACGCCCGCGGCGAGAATCAGCCCCAGCCGGCAATAGCGATCAAGCCGGCCCACGTCAAAGCGGGCGGCATCGGTCGCGGGCGTGCTCATGGGTGCCGGTGCACAGCGTTACCCGATGCCCAGTACCGGCGCCAGCGCCGCGGCCGCCGGCGCCGTCGAGGATAAGGCCTTAAACATCAGCAACTGACCGATACCAACCATCATGCCCAGCGCCGCACCGACCGTAATCAAAATCCATTCGTCTTCCTGAAATGCCGGACGCAGCATGTCCTCGAACTCGGGGGGAGGCAGCGCCTTCAGGCGGGTCGACAGCGTCTCGGCAATGGCCATCGCTTCCTTGGCGTAGGCATCAACATGCTTCACCGTATCCGGCAGGGCATCGACGATCTTGGTCACCGCCTTGTTCTTCATGTCGATGTAACGGCGAGTCCCGACTGTCCAGGCCACAAAGGGCTTGGCGATGCCGGACTGCTGGTCGATCACCTTCTTGACGTTGTAGGCAATCATGTTGAACACACGATCGGCATAGGGGCCTTTGAGCACCGCTTCAATGATGTGTGACGGCGTCACGATCTCGTCAGCAATCAGCCGGGCGTAATCACGCGACACCTCCGGCTGGCGCTTGTGAAACAGGCCTTGCACCACGAACGGACCGATCTTGAGCGGTAACTGCGGGCGGAAAATCATCTTCAGCGCGATCCAGTTGGTCAGGTAGCCCACCAGCAGACCAAACAGCGGCAGCTGCCAGTCAGCCTTGTAGAAGGTCCAGCCGACCATCTGGAAGATGCCAAACAGAAAACCGAAGTAGAAGCCCGAGCGGCCGATAAAGACGAACTCGTCTTTGCCGGTTTCCAGAAAAATGCGGTTGATCAGCGCCTTGTCGCGCACCAGCGTGGTGACGACCATGTCGGTCAGGTCGAACATCTCCGTGACGTTGTCGCGAATCTGCTCCATGATCTGCCGCACCATTTCCGGCGAATCGTCTTTGACGCGCTTGAGGATGAGCTTTTTCGCCGTCATGGGCAGGTTCTCCCATAGCACCGGCTCGTATTCGATCATGACCTCTTCGACGATTTGGTCCACGAGCAGCAATATGGGCTGCTCGATTTCCTCGGCGACCCGCGTCGGGTCCAGCCGCTCAAAAATCTCGCGCTCCGACACCAGCCGCGGCACGATCGTGTTGCAGGCAATGGTGGCCATCTTCGCGGCCTTGCGTGGCACGATGCCCTGCCAGCCCAGATAGGGCGGCTTGCCGAGAAATTCCAGCGGCAGAAACATCATCTTGATGGCAATGATGTTCGTCACCATGCCAACCACCCCGCTGGTGATGGGCATCGATAGATACAACCACATATTGACTTGGAAATCGGCCCAGGCGGCTTCAAACATGTTCTCTCCCCATTCGCAATTGGCCGCCGATGCGACCGCACCCGTGCGGAATACGTGACCTGACAACCCGGCCACTTGTCGTGACGCGCATGGTAGCCCGTCTACCCGGCCTGCGGGCGACCGCGCAAGCCCCTGCTGCGATCCCGACCACCCCGAATTCGCCCGGCAATCCATTTGTCACTGATCAATGTCAATGTGCTAGATTGCCCGCGCAAACAGTGATGTTTCTGAGGGGAGACGATCCATGCCACCGCCGGTCGCGGCCACTAATTCTTGCGCTGTGCTGCGCACGCCCCGCGGTACGGTACGCCCGCTGCGGCGTCTCGTTGCGATGGGGCTGACGGTCGCGGGAGGCGCTCTCTTCTCAGCGGCGGCCCTGGCACTCGACTTCGCGCTGGACTTCGGCCCCGGCTTCGATGTGTCGTGGACCAACAAATTTGCAGCCGGCGCCCAATGGCGGCTGGAGTCACCCGATACCAGCCTGATCGGCAAATCCAATCTCGATCCGTCCCTGTGCGCCGAGGATGCGTGCATCTCGCTGTCGCGGGACAACCTGGAGCCGCACCAGCGCTGGATGGCGGCCCCGGGAGCCAACTGGCAGATTGGTGACGAGGCCAACCTCGCGCACAAGAAGGGGGATGTCACCAGTGCCGTCACCCGCTGGCGTTCCGACATGACCATCACCGGCGGCGATGGCACCTGGGGCCTGCAACTCGGCTGGCAGACGTTTTACGACGCGGTGCTCGACCGGCTGCTGATCGCCCAGCCCAATCTCATTGTTGAGGAGGGTGCGGCACCGGGCGTCGCGACCGCGATCCCGCTGCCGCCTAAGGCCCGGGACGAGGCGGTGTTCGAGTTTGATCTGCGCGACGCCAATCTCTTCTTCCGCGTGCCCTATGTCGGGGGGCGCGAAATCGACGTGCGCATCGGTCGCCAGCAGCTCGGTTGGGGCGAAGCCCTGTTCGCGATTTCCGGCACGCTGAACTACATCAACCCGGTCGATTTCAATAACTTCTTCCGGCCGACCATGGACCTGGACGAGGCGCTGGAGCCGGTGGCCATGGCCCACGTGCGCACCGCCTTTACCGAGCGGATCTTTGCCGAGGCCTATTATCAGCTGGAGTGGCGGCCTTACACGCTGCCGGCGCGAGGCACGCTCGGCTCGTTCATCGCCGATATCGGCACGGAAGCCGAGAACAGCGGCCGGATCACCGATGACTCCTTCCCGCTGCCGTTTGGCAAAACCCCGGAAGATCCGCTGCAGCAACAACGGGCCCTGACGCCGGTTGTCGCCCTGATCAGCGATACCGCAGCCTCGGTACCGCGGCTCAACAACCGTGAGCCGGGGCACGATGGCCAGT
>JBDNBC010000037.1:0-4944 GCA_039768115.1 Oceanococcaceae bacterium | reverse complement strand
GCTGCGCATGAGCCTGGAGAACTGGCTGCGTGAGCACGACGTGGACATGCGTGTCGCAGCTGAATGTGACGACAGCGCGTTGATCAAGGCCCTGGGGCAAGCCGGCGTGGGCGTCTTTACCTGCCCCACGGCGATCGAGGGTGAGGTGAGCCGGCAGTACGCGGTCACGGTTCTGGGGCGGACGACGCGTATTCACGAGTCTTTCTATCTCATTACAACGACAGCGCAGCTGGATCGCCAGCCCTTTGCCACGCTCGTCGAACGGGCGCGCGCCGACATCTTTACTTCGCCGGGCTAGCCGCCAGCGCGTCCGCGGCGGGCGCCAGCGATGCCCGCTGCGTGTCACGAAGCGACACGCATGCGTTGACCGATTTTTGACGCGCAACCGATTGAAATAGCAGGGTGCCAGAGCCATAACCAAAGAGGTAAGGGTCGGGGCTTCCCAGGTGGGTGCCCGAGTCCGCAGATGTTTTGATCACCTACGTCAGACCCAGATCCTTGCTTTGCGGCGTGCTGCTGATCTGTGGTTTATGGATGACGGTGCCGGTGGCACGGGCTGGTGGGGCGAATCCTCCCGAACTGGCAGCCATGCTGCATCCGGGCATTGCGGCCTTTGCGCCTTCGGTACAGCAACTACGGTCGTTGTTCAGCTTGCGCCAGCGATCGTGGCCTGACGGCACGCCGGTACGGATTTTCGTGCTCCCGGATGCCCACCCCCTGCATCAGAAATTTTGCCGAGACCAGCTGGGCACCTATCCCTATGTGTTGCGTCGCGCCTGGGATCAGGCGCTGTTTGCGGGTACGGGTGTGGTGCCGGAAACCGTAACGGACTTAGACGATATGCGCCGTCGTGTGGGGGCTACCCCCGGTGCGATTGGTTATGCGCCACCGAACAGCCCGGGGCGCGTGTCCCCGGACTCGGGCCAGGAGAACTCCCATGTTGATTGATTTTCGATCCGTCTCTCGGTTGCTGCTCTGCGGGTTGTGCCTGAGCGCCCCTGTGCCAAGCGGGGCGTGGCCTGAGCTGGATATCCACGGGGCTCTGGCGCAAGGATACCTGCGTAGCTACGGCAATTCCGTGCGGCCGGACAGCGAGGAGGGAACGGCCGATTTTCGCGAGGTGGTTGTCAATGGGCGGTCGCTGATTGGCGGAAAGGTCCTGTTGTCCGGGCAGCTGATCGCTCTTAGCGATGGCGCTGCCGACGATGGGAAATTGCGCCTGGATTACCTGCAGCTGGATTACCTGCGGATGTTGACCGAGCATGCTGGCGTGGGCCTGCGACTGGGGCGCGTCAAAAACCCCTATGGTCTCTACAACTCGACCCGTGACGTGGTGTTCTCGCGCCCCAGTATCATCATGCCGACATCTGTTTATTACGCCGGTGCCGGCCTGCGGAATCTGTTTTTTTCCAACGACGGTGCGCAGTTGTACGCCCTGCACAATGGTCAGCGGTTCACCCAGGACTGGATTGTCGGCATCGCGCGCGGAGACAGCGTTGCCAAGCAATTGCGCACCGCTGTTGCGCCCGCGACCAGCACGGGGCCTATCGACGTTTCCGGGTTTTTCACCGCGCAGTGGTTGATCGAGAATGCGAGCGGCCGCGGCTTCCGTGGCGGGTTGAGCTACCTGGGAGCCGATGCTGCATATCGCAGTACAGGAGAGCCGGGAGACCTACCGTCCACGCACCTGGACGCCGATATCGGCGTGGCCTCGGCGCAATGGCGGGAGCAGGATTACACCATCACCGCGGAATACCGTTACAGCCGGCTCAACATTGAAACCGCCGGCTTTCCCAGCCGGCAGCGATCGGAAGGGGCTTATGTGCAATGGCGCGGAATGCTCAACCCACGCTGGGAGATCTATGCACGCTATGACTGGAGCGTGCTGGATAGCAGGGATCGCGACGGTCGGGACTATGCGAGCCAGACAGGCCGCCCCCGGCATGAGCGCTTCTCCCGGGATGTGACGCTGGGCCTCAGTTTTGCACCGACGGCCTCCTGGGGAGCATTCGCCGAGTGGCACGGGATCGACGGCACCGCCGACGCGGCGCGTTCGTCAGACGGTGAGCCTGGGGAGCGCCGTTGGCAGGTGCTCTACCTGATGCTTGCCTACCGCTTCTAAGGGGCGGGGTTCCCGCTCAGGCCGGTATCGCGGCGTGCGTGGAGGCCAGTAGCTCATCTGGGCTGAGCCGGTCGCGCAGAAGCACGTTGAACGTCACCCCGTTGTCGGGGTTGCAAAACACGCGGATCTCTCCACGCTGCAGCAAGGTGATCTTGCGTGCTTCGGCCAGGCTGGTGCCGGTGCCGCGAAAGTTGCCACTGTCTCCTTCGTGATAGAACAGGCTGAAGATGCGTTCATGGTTGGCCGGGTCGATGCCGATGCCGTTGTCGGTGACCTGCAGTTCCAGCACTTCATCGACCCGGCTGATACGGGCCTGGACTATGCAGGGTGTGAAGGCGCGGCGGTAGCGCAAGGCATTGCGTAGCAGGGTGTCCAGGAGGGCGCGCATGTCCTCCTTATCTGCCCGGACCAGCCCCTCACCATGCAGCTGCACCTGTGCGCCGCAGACCAGTCTTTCCGCGGTCAGTGCAGTCAACACATCCTTAAACAATGCGGCCATATTCACCGGCACCGGTTCGGTGCTGGAATTGCCGACGCTGAAATAGCGTCGGATGCGTTCCAGTTGTTCCGACATGCGGTCTATCGCCGTATCGATGTAGCGCAGGGTCTGACTCAATTCGTCCTGGGATCCTTCGGCAATCAGTTCGGGCAGCAGAGCGCCGCAGGATTTCACGATCAGCAAGGGCTCACGCAGGTCATGCGCGGTAACCTTGACCAGCTCATCTTTTTCGGCTTCGGCCTGACGAAGCTGCAGATAAGCGGCATTGAGCTGTTCCTGCATTTGCAGCAGGGCGTGCAGACGCTCGGTCAGGCTTTTTTGCTGAGCTTTGATGTGGCCGGAATTGCGCAGGATGACCCCGAAGAGGGCTTTGAGGTCAGCGTCGGCGTCACTGGGGAGGTCCGTGGCGAGGATATCTTCGCGTTTGTCCGCCAAGATCCGTCGGAGCTGCGCGATCGGCGCCGAGATGCGTCTGGCCACGACGTAGCTGGATGCCATCAGTAAGGCAAGCACGATGGCCAGCGCCTGAATATTACGGGTGACCGTCTGCTCGAGAACGTTGGTGATATCCCGTCCCTCCACCTCCATGGCCAGCACGAGGTTTTCATGCGGTTTGCCTGGAGCAGGAATAAACAGCATCAGGTCATCAACCACCGAGAGTCCGGGGGGCAGGTGGGGTCCGGCCATCTGCAGGCTGTCAGCCCAATCTGAACGAACCGTATCGCTGGGGTTGACCGCATGCAGGCGCGTGGGGCGCTCGGCATGGAGCAGGTACAGGTTGCCCTTGTTCGGCAGCACGGTCGCAAAGGCTTCCTGCAGCGCGCTGCGCAGGACAATCGCGCCCGGCCCGAGCGGGGTATCGAAGGGGGCGCTGACCTGCAACATCGACGTCGGCTCCGCGCCGAAGAGGGTGACTTGCTGACTCGGCGCGCTTAGGGCCGACAGCAGCGCCGGATGGCCGACAGTGTCAAGGGGCGACGTGCGGATTTCTGTCAGGCCGTCCGCGCCGCGGCGAATCATCACCAGCCGATTTTCCCCCGTCGCAGTGGGTAGCAGGAGGTCCAGTTCCGCGATCGTGTCCTGGTGGCGCAGGATGGCTTGCAGCATGTCCAGCGCGGCGTGCTCGGTGTTCCCGCCGTCGCGTGTGCTGCCGTCCGGAGGGCGCATCTCAACCAGCAACGGAGACTGGCTGAGCAAAAAGGCCCTGGTGCTCAGATCCTCAATGTATAGGCGCAGGCTCTGCGCGGATACCTGGATGGTGCGGCTTACGATGTCGGCATTGAAGCGCTGCATTTGCTGGTGGAAGACCTGCAGAGTCAGAACGCTGAGTAAGGCTCCACCGGCCAGAACCAGTGCCAGCAGCAGGGGAAATATTCGGCGAAAGAGCGACATTCGCGTGAGCTCTTCGCGGCCATTGGCAACCCAAGGGCGCGTCGCACGCAACATGCGAGATCCGGCAGTGAGCATGGCGCAGCCCGCGCTTCTGTGAACTGCGGGCTTTGCAACTCCCGGTCCCCCGGACCGTGTTCACCATAACTATTGGCAACGCCCGGTAGCGGCTTGCCAGCAAGCGGTGTGCCTCGCTATCAACCCGGCTCGTCGACGGTGGACACCAGCGACGCGCGCAGAGTGCGCAGGAAGTTTTTGACCGTGGCCATATGCTCCGGCCCCAGGCGGATCAGCGCTTTTTGACCCCAGGAGCGTGCCTCCAGCTGCGGGTCGGCAAACTCGTAAAACACCTTTGGCTGGACCACCGCAAGAGGATAAGTCACGCGCGGGGTGGCGAGCAGATGATCGATGATGTCGATCAGGCGGTCGTTGAAGTAGGCGTCGGGATAGCCCATGTTCCGGTAGGCCTGCTGTACCAGCGGGTAATAGCGGCGATACAGGTCGGCCACCTGGGCGGGTTCCAGCGCCTCAAGCACCCGGACGTACGGGGTGTAGCGCTCAGTATTGCTGGCGGGCAAATAGCGCACGGCGTCTTCGGTGTCCGCGCTGCTTGCCTCGGGCCGGCCGGGGACGGTTTCCACCGGGCGGAAGCGCTGGCGGATGGGCGCGCGGTCCAGATTGTCGATGGTCACCACGAGGCGCTCGATAATCGAGTCGGGCACCAGAATGCCGGGCAGGCCTCTGGCGCCGAACAGGGGTGTGGCAGCGGCGAGCAGCGGCGCGTCGCTGGCGTCCAGTGCCGGCAACGTCGGGGGTGAGGGCGTCGTGGTCGGCGCCAGGCCATCAGCGACGGGCGACGTGGTTGACGTGGCGGACTCGGGGTCGCCGACCGGGTAGCGCACGGCAGGGGCCACCGTCAGCGTGGGAGCGGGCG
>JBDNBC010000036.1:0-18406 GCA_039768115.1 Oceanococcaceae bacterium | reverse complement strand
GGCGACCGCGATTGCCGAAGGCTTTCGTGACGATGGCTGCGATGTTCTGCTGCTGATGGACTCGTTGACGCGTTTTGCCCAGGCACAGCGCGAGATTGGCCTGGCGGTTGGTGAGCCTCCGGCCACGCGCGGCTTCCCGCCATCGGTGTTTACCCATCTGCCGCAATTGATCGAGCGTGCCGGTAACGCGGATATCGGTGGTGGGTCCATCAGTGCCATCTACACGGTGCTGGTCGAGGGCGACGACCTTAATGATCCGGTCGCTGACAATGCGCGGGCCATCCTCGATGGTCACATTGTGCTCAGCCGGCAAATGACCGATGCGGGTATTTATCCTGCCGTCGATATCGAGCGGTCCATCAGCCGGCTGGCGAATGTCGTCCAGACCCCCGAGCAGCGCGCGGCAGCACTGGAGCTTCGCGGCCTGATTGCGGCCTGGCGACGCAATCAGGATCTGATTGCCATCGGGGCTTACAAGTCGGGTTCAGACCCGAAAACGGATCGCGCCATCGCCCTGTGGCCGGCGATCGAGGCGTTCATGCGCCAGGGCGCCGATGACGCTTGCTCGCTGGAGCGTAGTCGTGAGGACTTGGTGCGCCTGCTGCGGAGCGCCGCGGAACGCGAGTTGCAGCCGGCCCGCTAACCCTTGCGAAATGGAAATCGCTGGTGAAACCCCACACGCTTAAGACGCTCCGACAGATTCGCCTGCGCGCACAGGATCATGCCCTGCAGAACTGGAGTGACGCCCAGGCGCAGACGGCGCGGCATCAGCATCTGGCTCAGCAGTTAGGGCAGGCCCGCAGCGGGGCGGCCGCTCCTGACGGCGCAACGGCATCCGCGCGTGAACTCAGCCTGCGTCAGGGCTTTGCTCATCGTCTGGATGCCGTGGCGGTGCAGGCCCATGCCCGCGTACAGCAGGCTCGTCAGCACGAAGACGTGCAGCAACGCGAGTTTCAGGAAGCCCGTCGCGAAATGCTGATTCTGGACACCCTGGAAGAGCGCGAACGGCGCCGGATGGAGGAGTGGCAGCGCCAGCAGGAACAACAGATGCTCGAAGAATTCGTCAGTGCCCGCCATGGCCGCTAACCTCGGCGCTTCCACCGCGCCGGCTACGGCAACCGGCGTGCGTGCCTCTTCGGTCAGCGATGCCCATCGCGCGCCTGACGGCGAGCACCGCGATCTGGATTTCGCTGCGATGGTTCGGGGAGGGCTGCCGGCTGTCGATTCCGCCTCGCCATCAGCGCCGCCGTCTCGTCCGGCCGCCGGCACCGTAGAGGCCACGGCGCGGGCCCAGCGCATTCACGCTGCCGCGGCGGTGAGCACGTCCGCTGCCGCCGGAGAAGGCACACATCACCCGCGCGGGACAGACGCGACGGACATCGCCACGGATGGCGCGACCGCTGCGACGACCATTGCCGACGTCGACCCAACCGATGCCGATCTGGCCGCCGAAGCTCCAGCCACGGCGACCACGGGCGACGCGATGGCTCTACCTTCCGCGGAGCTGCATCCCGAGCAGGAGATGCCGCTATCCGAAATCACTGATGCTGAAGCCGCGGCGGCGTTGGGCGTCCGGCCGGACGTCGCAGCAGATGCCGGGAGTGATGCCGGTCCGGATATCGAAACCGACGCGCATTCCGCACCTGTGCATGCACCCGTCGGGGCGGCGCCGATTCCGCTGGCCAGCGCACCGATGGCTTCAACGGTGGAGTCGACATCGGCATCGGCATCGACTGATGATCACGCGCGTGCTGGTGCTGCGCTCGAGAGCGCAGCCACGCTGAAATCGCGACCAGCGGGGCAGGGCCGTGGCGTCCCCGTGTCGGAACTGGCAGCGGCATCTGATCGACCAATCGGGTCGACGGTGTCTCCATTGTCGGATTCGAGTCCACCGTTCGCTGTTGTTGCGGAGGCTGCCGTGCTGCCGCCAATGGTCACGGGGCAACCGGATGATCCGGTTTTACTGCATATGCCATCCGTGTCGCGTTCGGCGGTCACCGCAGCAAGTGCGCCATCTCCTGCAGACGCGGCCACGGCGGCGACTTCGGCCGCGATCGCCGCCCCAGCGGCGGGGCGCGACTTCTTAGCGCCCCCCACTGGGGTGCCGACCATGCCCGCTGACGGGGTTGCCGAGATGATCACGCGCGATGAGCTGCGACCCCTGTCGGGGCTGCTGGAGTCGATGGAGGATCCCGCGAGCCTGCTGCGTCTCGAAGCTCCGGCAGCCGTCGGTCGGTCGGCGTCGCTGGCAATGCCGATATCGCTTGCCGGCGGACCGTTACCGACGATCGCCGTGGCGGTGGATGGCGCGGATGGCCAATGGCTACAGGGCATGGCACAGGACATCGTGCAGTTGCAGGAGGCCGGTGAGACGCGGTTGCGGATAAATCTGGCTCCGGCGCATCTGGGAAGCTTGCAGGTTGAGCTGCAGCAGACCGATCTGGGAATGGAATTGCGCGTGCTGGCGGACAGCGCCGCAGCGCGGGATTTGCTGCAGTCTCATGGTGCCGACCTGCGCCAGCGTTTCGCTGAGGCGGGCATGCATCTGGCGCAGTTCCATTGCGGGACGGGCGGACAGCCGCAGGGCTCGGCTCATTCAGGCTCGGCGGCGGGCCAGGCGAGCGCCACGGGGGACCGGGTCGGCGACGACATTCCGACACCACCCCTGCTGCGCCCCTTGACGGCCCTGCGCTTACTCGACCTCTACGCCTGATTTATCGCATGCCGATGAGCCCGGCGCCGAACTTTTGACTCGATTTCGCGCCTGGACGCGGCGCACGGTACGCAACTTGCTCCGAACCGCTATCGTTAGCCCCGGCACACAGGTGTTCGGGCTTGGTACTTCACAGCGTTTTTCGCAAGGAGCATGTCGGTGGCCGAACAGCCTGCAAACCCCGAGAATCCCCCCCCGAAGAAGAAAAGCCGTCGCGGTCTGATCTTCGGCATTTTGCTTCTGCTGGCGGCCGGCGGTGGGGGCGCGGCATACAAGATCCTGGTGCTCGATGCGACGCCGCTCGACCCGGCGGATGCTCCCGTGGTCATCGCTGACCCCGTCTATATCGAGTTGCGGCCCGCGTTCGTAATAAATCTGGCAGACAGCGACGCGAATCGTTTCCTGCAGGTCGAGGTGGACCTGATGTCGCGCGACCCCAAGGCACCGATGCATGTCGAGACGCACATGCCGGCGATCCGCCATCAGGTGGTGATGGACCTGTCATCACGAAAGTACGCTGAACTGCGAACGGTGGAAGGCAAGGAAGCCATACTCGCGCACATCCGTGATCGCATGAACGCGCTGCTGGAAAAAAACCAGCAGCAGGCGAATGTGATCGAGGATGTCTACTTCTCCAGCTTTGTGATGCAATGAGGGCATGAGCGAAGAGCTTCTCAGCCAGGACGAAATCGATGCCCTGCTTGATGGCGTCGGTAGCGGCGAGGTGGAAACCGAGGACGACGAGCCCGTTGACGGCGTTCGTCCGTTCAGTTTCGGCGCTCAGGATCGCATCGTACGCGGCCGGTTGCCGTCGCTGGAGATGGTTGCTGAACGTTTTGCACGGCAATTCCGGATCACGCTGTTCAATATCCTGCGGCGTAATCCGGAACTGAATTTCGCCGGCCTGGAGACGCTCAAGTACAGCGACTACATGCACCGGCTATTTGTGCCCACCAACCTCAACCTGATGAGGGTCAAGCCGCTGCGCGGCACGGCACTGCTGGTGTTCGAACCGAAGCTGGTCTTTAGCGTGGTCGACCGGTTTTTCGGCGGCGATGGCAGCTTCCATGCCCGCATCGAGGGTCGCGAGTTCACGCCCACGGAGATGCGCGTCATTCGCATTCTGGTGGATGCTGCGTTCGAGGATCTGGTCGAGGCCTGGCGCCCCGTGCTGCCACTGGAGTTCGAGTACATCCAGTCTGAACTCAACCCGCATCTGGCCACCATCGTCAGCCCATCGGAAATCGTCGTGGTCGCCCGTTTCACGGTGGACCTTGACGGGTCGGGTGGGGACATCCACCTGACGATGCCCTATTCGATGCTGGAGCCGATTCGCGATCAGCTGTCGCACGGCATCCAGTCCGATCGTACCGACCGTGATGAGAGCTGGATTTCCAACATGCGTAGTCACGTGGCCGATGCGCGTGTCGAATTGCGCGGCGTTCTGGCCCAGCCGCAACTGACTCTGGCTGACCTGCTGTCACTGACCGACGAGGATGTGATTCCGATTCAGTGGCCACCTAAGCTGGAATTGCGGGTGGAGGGCGTGACTCGCTTCATCGGCGATTTCGGCACGGCCAACGGCCACAACGCGGTGCGCATCCGCGAAGTCGTCACTAACGAACCCCCCAACGCCAATCCCCTGGGAGAGAGCGATGTCTGATCAGGAAATGTCTGCCGCCGAGGCCGAAATGGTTGCCGCAATGGAAGCGCAGGCCCAGCACGAAGAACAGCAGAAGCCTGCGGCGAAAGCGGCGGCCAAGACGCAGCAATACGAGCCTCCCGCATTTGAAGGGGCGGCGGACTCGGGCGGCCAGCAGGGCAAGGCCGGCAACGTCAACCTCGACATGATCCTCGACGTGCCTATCACCTTGTCGATGGAGGTGGGCCGCTCAAGGTTGCCGATCCGCAACCTGATGCAGCTTAACCCCGGCTCGGTGGTCGAACTGGACCGGGTCGCCGGGCAGCCGCTGGATGTATTCGTCAACGGGACCCTGATCGCGCATGGCGAAGTCGTCGTGGTCAACGAGAAATTCGGTGTGCGGCTCATCGATGTGGTGAGCCCGGCCGAGCGCATTCGCAAACTGCAGTCGTGAACATCGACAGCCTGCTGACGATGATGGCCGGGCTGGCGGGGGTGTTGCTCGTGCTCTGGCTGATCGTCAATGCGCTGCGCCGGATCCCCGCCCTGCGCGGCCTGATGCCGCCAGTGCTCGGCCGGGTGCATGGCAGTTTGGCGGTGGGGCCACGCGAGCGCGTAGTGCTGGTCGAAATGGGGGGCGACTGGATGTTGCTGGGTGTGGCCGCCGGGCGGGTCAACCTGCTGAAGACACTCGATGCTGAGCAGGTTCGCCGCATGCAGGGGTCGCGCGATGATGCCGCTGGGCACTGAGCGCATGCGCCCGCTGCTCGGGGCTGCCGGCGTCGTCATTCTGTCCTGTGCCGCGACCCTGGCCGGTGCGCAGGAAACGACGCCCGTGCAAGGTCTGCCAGCGGTGACGTTGACGACTGGCCCGGACGGCAGCGGAACCTACAGCCTGTCGCTGCAGTTGCTGATCGGGCTGAGCCTGCTCACACTGCTGCCGGCCGTCATCCTGCTGACGACGGCCTTCACCCGCATCATCGTGGTGCTGGGGCTGTTGCGCCACGCGCTCGGCACCGGTCAGACGCCGTCCAATCAGGTGTTGCTGGGCCTGGCCCTGATGCTGACAGTCTTTGTGATGCGGCCTACGCTGCAGGAAGTCCACGACCGCGCATGGCTGCCATACAGTGAGGGCCAGCTATCGCCGAAGGCTGCGCTGGATGAAGCGGTCGTGCCGATGCGCCAGTTCATGATTGCGCAAACCCGTGAATCCAGCCTGACCAGCATGGCCGAGATCGCCGAAGATGGCCCCTATGCCGAGCCGGACGATGTGCCGCTGGCGGTGCTGGTGCCGGCCTTCGTGCTGAGTGAGCTCACGACCGCTTTCCAGATTGGCTTCATGCTGTTTATTCCGTTTGTGGTCATCGACCTGGTCGTGGCCTCAGTGCTGATGTCGATGGGCATGATGATGCTGTCGCCGATGCTGATTTCGCTGCCGTTGAAGATCATGCTGTTCGTGCTGGTGGACGGCTGGGCTCTCCTGGTCGGCAGTCTGGCACAGAGCTTTCGATGACCACCGGCGACGTTGTCGAACTGCTGCGGCAGGCCCTGAACGTCACCTTTCTGGTGTCGGCGCCGCTGCTGTTGGTGGCGCTCGTGGTCGGGCTGATCATCGGCCTGTTTCAGGCGGCGACGCAGGTCAACGAGATGACCCTGTCCTTCATCCCCAAACTGATAGCTATCGGCGCGGCCATGGTGATTGCGGGCAACTGGATGCTGGACCGCATGGTCAGTTTTACCCGTGACCTGATCATCAACCTGCCGACCATGATCAGCTGAGCCCCGCGCGTGGAAAGCGATCTGCTGCTCAGTTTTGAATCCCTCGTCGAGGGCTTGTGGCTGTCGATGCGGGTGGCTGGTCTGTGGATTGCCCTGCCAGTTTTCGGCAGCGCCGTGCTGCCCGCACGCCAGCGCCTGCTGCTGACCATCGCGACGACCGTTCTGCTGGTGCTGGCCCTTGATGGTCGGGTGGACATTCCCGAGCCGGGGACACCGGCCTTCTATTTCAGTGCGGCCATGGAGCTGGTAGTCGGTCTGCTGCTGGGGTTTGCCATGCGCCTGGCCTTCGAGGCCATGTTGTTGTCGGCGGAGCTGATCAGCCTGGCGATGGGCCTGGGATTTGCGCAAATGAATGACCCCTTGCGGGGCACGTCGGCGCCGGTGCTCGGCTCATTGTTCAGCGTGATCACGACTCTGGTGTTTCTGTCCCTCGACGGGCATTTGCGGATGATGGAATGGCTGGCCTGGAGCTATCTGTCCGTGCCCGTAAGCGGGGCATCGCTGGCCGGTGTGCTGGTGGAGAACATGCTGTCCTGGTCGGGATGGTTTTTCGTGCATGCCGTGCAAGTGGCCATGCCGGCGCTGATTGCGCTGTTAATCGTCAACATTGGATTCGGCGTGATCAGCCGGTCCGCTCCGGCCCTCAATTTGCTGGCCATTGGCTTTCCCGCGGCCCTGCTACTGGGCCTGCTGGTGCTGGCCGTCATGAGCCCGATTATTGTCGAGCAGGCCGGACTGGCCATTTCCCAGGCCTTGATGTGGGTTCGCGAGATGGTGGGCTAGGGCATGGCAGACAATACCGGTGCGGACAAAACCGAAGAGGCCACCCCGCGACGCCTGCGCGAGCAGCGCGAAAAAGGACAGGTGCCGCGATCACGTGAGCTGGGTAGCTTCGCAGTGATGGGTGCCAGCGTGCTGGCCATGATCATGACCGGGCCGGCCAGCGTGAGCCTGGTGAGAGATGACCTGCGCGCCGCCTTGCGTTTCGACGCGCAGACCCTGCGTGACCTGGATGACTTGCCGGGTTTTCTCGGCGAGATGCTGTTCAACGGCCTGCTCTGGATGCTGCCGCTGCTGATCGCGGGGGTCATCGGTGCGGTTATTGGCTCACTGTTGATCGGCGGCTGGAATTTTTCCAGCAAGGCGCTGGCACCCGATTTCGGACGGCTCAACCCGCTGTCGGGCCTGAAACGCATGGTGTCGCTGCAGGCCCTGATGGAACTACTGAAGGGGCTGGCCAAATTCGGCTTGCTGGGCCTGATGCTGGCCGGTTTCCTGTACCTGATGCGTGACGACATTCTGGCGCTGGGGCGGGTGATCTGGCCCTCGGCGCTCGGCGGTGGCGGCGGCATGATCCTCGCCACGCTGGCTCTGCTGACGTTGGGTCTGCTGTTGATCGCGCTGATCGATGCGCCGTTTCAGAACTTCCATTATCTGAAGGAAGCGCGCATGACCAAGCAGGAGGTCAAGGACGAGTACAAGGAGAGTGAGGGGCGCCCGGAAATCAAACAGAAGATTCGTGCCCAGCAGCAGGCCCTGGCCCAGCGGCGCATCCGTCAGGTGGTACCGGAGGCCAGCGTCATCGTGACCAACCCGCGGCATTTTGCCGTTGCACTGAAGTACGACATCGAGAACATGGACGCGCCGGTGCTGCTCGCCAAGGGCACCGGGCCCGAGGCGGCCATGATTCGCGAGCTTGCCGGCGAGCACGCCATTCCGGTCGTTGCCGCGCCGCCGCTGGCACGGGCCCTGTATCGCCATGTGCGCGAAAATCAGGCGGGGCCGGGCCCACTGTACACGGCCGTGGCGCAGGTGCTGAGTTATGTCTACCAGCTACGTGACCCGCAGCGCGAGCGGCCGCTGCCACCCGAGCCGGAGATTCCGGACGATTGGCAATGGACGCCGCCCGCCGAAGAGGACGACGACGCGCCCGCGAACTGACCCGCCATTGACACCGGCTTGACACCGGCTTGACATCCGCCAGCCGAAGATCGATCGCAACATCCATGTGCCAGGCCCGCCCTCAGCGGCCCTGATCTTGCAATCGCATGGAACTTGATCGGCGATACGGAGCAGGGCGCGATTCGGCAATGAACATGCAGCAGGGCACAACGCCGGCACAGGCGATCATGAAGGCGCTGGGCCGTGGCGAACTGGGCGCACCCCTGCTGCTGCTGATCATCATTGGCATGATGATCGTGCCGATGGCGCCCGTGCTGCTGGACCTGCTGTTCAGCTTCAATATCGCGCTGTCAGTGGCCATTCTGCTGGCGGTGATCTATGCCTCGCGGCCGCTCGACCTGACCGCCTTCCCCACGATTCTGCTGGTGGTCACGCTGCTGCGGCTGGCGCTCAATGTCGCCAGTACCCGGGTGGTGCTGCTCAATGGCCATGACGGTGGTGATGCCGCGGGCCGGGTCATTGAGGCCTTTGGCACCTTCGTCATCGGCGGCAACTACGCCGTGGGCCTGGTGGTGTTCGTGATTCTCACCATCATCAATTTCGTGGTTGTGACCAAGGGCGCGGAGCGCATTTCCGAGGTCAGCGCGCGGTTCACGCTGGATGCCATGCCGGGCAAGCAGATGGCGATTGATGCCGATCTGGGCGCGGGCCTGATGACGGCCGCAGAGGCCAAGGTCAAACGCTCGGAAGTGGCCCAGGAGGCGGATTTTTACGGCTCGATGGACGGGGCCTCAAAATTTGTGCGCGGGGATGCCATTGCCGGATTGCTGATCCTGTTCATCAACCTGCTGGGCGGGCTGGCCATCGGCATGGCGCAGCATGGCCTGAGCTTTGGACAGGCGGCCGAGACCTACAGCCTGCTGACCATCGGCGATGGCCTGGTTGCACAGATCCCGGCGCTGCTGCTGTCGATTGGCGTGGCCATTCTGGTTACGCGGATGTCGTCTCCGCAGAACATGAGCGAAGAGATGGCGACTCAGCTCTTCGCCTCGCCCCAAGCGCTGCTGGTCACGGCCGGTATTCTCGGTCTGATCGGGATGATCCCCGGCATGCCCAACATGCCGTTCCTGACCCTGGCCGCAATTGCCGGCGGTACGGCCTACTGGATGACCCGGCGCAAGCTGAACGCCGAGAACACCGCACGGCAGATTGCCGAAGAAGCGCCCGTAGACGAGCAGCCGCGGCTGGAACTGGGCTGGGATGACGTGCCGGTAGACGAACCGCTGGTGCTCGAGCTTGGTTATCGGCTCATTCCGATCGTTGATGAGGCGCAAGGCGGAACGCTGCTCGGCCGCGTCAAGGGCGTGCGCAAGAAGCTGACCCATGAGCTGGGCTTTCTGGTGCCGGCCGTACACATCCGTGACGATCTGGAAATCGCCCCGACGGCTTACCGGCTGAAAATTTTCGGTACGACAATGGGTCAGGGCGAGTTGCGTCCCGGTATGGACATGGCGCTTTCGACAGGCGGTCAGCCGCTGCGCCTGCCCGGCACCCCGACCAAGGACCCGGTATTCGGCCTGGATGCGTGGTGGATCCTGCCGGAGCAGCGCGAGCAGGTGGTGGCCGGCGGCAATACGGTCGTGGATGGGCCCACCATTATCGCCACGCATCTATCCCAGGTGATTTCCGCGCATGCGGCGGAGCTTTTGGGTCACGACGAGGTTGAGCGCTTGCTCGAACGCCTCGGTGCCCAGTCCGCCAAGCTGGTGGAGTCACTGTGTCCGAAGCCATTGAGCACGGCGATGCTGGTACGCGTGTTGCGCAATCTGCTCAGCGAGAACGTGCCGGTGCGCAACATGCGACTGATTGCCGAGAGCCTGGCAGCGGCGGCGCCCTACACCCAGGACCCCGAGGCGTTGACCGCGCATGTCCGCGTCGACCTGGGTCGACAGATCACCCAGAGCATTGCCCAACAACGCACAGAACTGCCAGTGATGACGCTGGATCCGGGGCTTGAACGCACCCTGCGCGATGCGGCGCAGTCGGATGCGGTCGAGCCGGGGTTAATGGCCTCGCTACAGCAGCGACTGATTGCCGAGGCCGAGGGCCTGCAGTCGCGGGGCGAGCCCGTGGCCCTTCTCGTGCAAGGAAGCATCCGTCGGCTGCTCGCACGCCTTTTGCGGGGTGCCGTTCCCGGACTCAGTGTGCTGGCTTATGACGAAATTCCCGACAACCAACGGTTGCGAGTGGTGACAACGCTATGAAAATCAAACGTTTCGAGGCGAATGACATGCGCACGGCCCTGCGTCAGGTTCAGCAGGAGCTGGGCGCGGATGCCGTCATCCTTTCGACCCAGTCCGCGCCGGACGGGGTCACGATCATTGCCGCCTTGGATTACGACGCCGCGCTGGTGCCCTCGGCTGCCGAAAACATGGACAAGATACCTGCCGCTTCGGCAACCAGTGCGCGTAGCGCGGCATCCTCCGCGGCTTTGCTGGCCCGCGCTTCCGGGCGCAAGGACGCCGCGGCGTCCGGTGGGCCGCCGTGGACGGCCGCGCGTGCGAATCCGCCATCCCCGGGAGCGGCGCGGTTTGTCAGCGACGACGACTTCGATGACATGGCGCCGGGCGAGGCATCGGCCGATCCGGTGGCCGACAATTTGGTCTCGGCAGAACCCGCGCTTCTGTCGGACAAGCCTCGTGATGGACTGGATCGGCTCGAGCGGGAGCTGAGGTTCCTGCATCGCCTGCTCGCCGAGAAGCTGCCGGATGTGGCGGCGACCATGGCCGCCGACAAGGTGCGTCCATCGGCACTCCAGCAGATTGGGGTCGACCCGGCACTGGTTCAGCGCATCCAGGCCACCACCATGACCGAGGCCGGCGTGGCCAGTGACGCGATCTTGCTGCAGGACTTCGCCACGCGGATTCCGGTCACGTTGCCGCACGGCTCCAAGGTGCGCGCCATCGCGTTGGTGGGCCCGACCGGGGCAGGTAAGACCACGACGGCCGCCAAGCTGGCCGCCCGCCATTTGATGCGCTATCCCGGCGCGCAGGTGCGTTTTGTCTCTACCGATACCTATCGTATTGGCGCTCGTGAGCAATTGCAGACCTTTGCACGCCTGCTGGGAACAACCCTGGAGGTCGCCGATGACCCGCAGGTCCTGCAGACCCTGATTCAGACCGAGGCCGCCACGGACCTGGTGATTGTCGATACCCCCGGAATTGGCCCACGCGACGCGGAGCTGGCCGAACAGCTACCGGTGTTTGGGGCGATGAATGGGCTGCATGTGGTGCTCTGCCTTCCGGCGTCAACCCATCCGCTGGAGCAGCGACGCATCATTGATCGCTACGCCGCTGCCCAGCCCGATGGGCTCATCCTGACCAAGCTTGATGAGACCTATCAACTCGGCGCCGGACTGTCGGTGGCGGTGGAGCGGGATCTGCCCATTCTGTGGGTCACTGACGGCCAGCGCGTGCCGCAGGACATGCACCGATTGAATCCGCAGGCGCTGGTCGCTCGGGCGCTGGCGGCACGGGAAGATGACGGATCGCTCGCCCCGGGATTGGGGGCAGCGGAGGGCCAGCATGCTCACGCCTAAATCGGGTCACCAGGCGCAGCAGCTGGTGGGTATGCAGCGCGGAACAAAGCGCACCCGTGTCATTGCCGTGGCCAGCGGCAAAGGCGGTGTGGGCAAGACCACGCTGTCAATCAACTTCTCGACCGCGCTGCAAATGCTGAACCAGCGCACCGTGCTGTTCGATGCCGACTTCGGCCTGGCCAACGTGGATGTGCTGCTTGGCTTGCAGCCACGCCGGCACCTGGGCCACGTTCTGGAAGGGCAGGCGCGGCTGACCGACATCCTCGTGGAAACCGGGACCGGATTGCGCATCGTGCCGTCGGCCAGTGGCCAACGCTGGCTGGCAGAAATGAGCGACGAAATGCGCACCGGCCTGATTCACGGTTTTTCGGAGCTGGCTCACGATACCGACGTGCTGGTGATCGATACGGCTGCCGGGATTACCAGCAATGTGCTGGCGCTGGCGCAAGCCGCACAATCGGTGATGGTCGTGGTGTGCGATGAGCCGGCGGCCATCACCGACGCTTATGCATTGATCAAGGTGTTGTCGACGGACCACCGGGTGCGGCAGTTCGAGGTGGTGGCGAATCAGACCCGCTCGCGCGGGGAGGGGCGCAACCTCTTTGAAAAACTGCAACGAGTAACGGACCGCTTTCTCGAAGTCCACCTGAATTATGCCGGCGACGTGCCCTATGACGACAACATCCGTCTGGCCATTCAGCAGCAACGCACCCTGGTGGACTGGAAGCCCGGCAGCCCCGCGGCACAGGCCATCCATGAGCTGGCACGCAAGGCGCTGACCTGGCCGCAGCCCGACGCGCCCCGCGGCCACATTGAATTCTTTGTCGAAAGCCTGGCGCGGCCGCAGGCCAAGGGCCTGATGTTTGCTGGAGCGCTGTCATGAGTCTCGCCGCGTGGGCGGCACAGGCGGCACCGAGCACCGAGGAGCTGGTTCGTCAGCATGCACCGCTGGTGCGTCGTATTGCGCTGCATCTGGCCGCCCGGCTGCCCGCCGATGTTGCACTGGATGATCTGATCCAGTCGGGGACGCTGGGCTTGCTTGAGGCGGCGCAGAACTTCCAGTTTGGCACCGGGGCCAGTTTCGAAACCTTCGCGGGCTATCGCATCCGTGGCGCCATTCTCGATGAGCTGCGTCGGGGGGACTGGGCGCCGCGCTCGGTGCATCGTGCCGCGCGTGGGCTCAATCGGACCCGCACGATTCTGGAGCAGGAGTTGGGCCGCTCGGCCACAGCCAGCGAAATGGCCGCGCGACTGAACGTGTCGCTGACCGAGTATCGACAGATTGCCGACGATGCCCGGCTGACCCATCTGGTCAGCCTCGACGATGGCGATGAGGACGATGACGAGGGCCATGCCGGGGCGTTACACAGTCTGGTCAGTCCGCTGCTGGGACCGTCCGGCATAACCGAGCGGGCCGAACTTCAGCAGCACCTGGCGGCGGCGATTCGCAACCTTCCCGAGCGTGATCAGCTGGTTCTGTCGCTTTACTACACCGAAGAGCTGCACCAGCACGAAATCGGTGAGGTCCTCGGCGTCACCGAGAGCCGTGTCAGTCAATTGCACGCCCGGGCGCTCAAGGCGCTTCGGGTCCAGCTCGCGGAATTGGCCGATTGACCCCCTGTAGCTGTCCCCATTTGATGACTTCCGCCTGTAAGGAGGGAACCCACTCATGAATCCCAAAACCAAAATTCTTGTCGTTGATGATTTTCCGACCATGCGGCGCATCGTCCGCAACCTGCTGGGTGAGCTCGGTTACAGCAACATTTCCGAGGCCGATGACGGCCAGACGGCGTTGCCGATGCTTAAAAATGGCGATTTCGAATTTCTGGTGACCGATTGGAATATGCCGGGCATGACCGGCATCGACCTGCTCAAGGCCGTGCGCGCGGATCCAAAACTGGCGCGCATGCCGGTACTGATGGTGACCGCTGAGGCCAGCAAGGAGCAGATTGTCGAAGCGGCGCAGGCCGGCGTCAGCGGCTACATCATCAAACCCTTCACGGCCGCCACGCTGGCCGAAAAGTTGGAGCGCATCGCCGCGCGTATGCAGGCGGCGGCCTAGTCATGGCGGCGGCACCAGCGCGGGCGCAGCCCGAACATCACGCGGTGGACTCGACGGATGCGGCCAGCCGTCAGGTTGACGTCCTCGCGCAGGGGCTGACCCAGCTCGCGGCCCGCCTGGCGCAGGAGCTGCAAGGGCTGGACGGCGACGGCCGGCTGCGTCGTGCGGTGGTCGATATTCCCGATGCGCGCAGCCGTCTGGACGCCGTCGCGACGTTGATGGAGCAGGCCGCCCACACCACGCTGGATCTGGTCGAGCAGGCTCAGCATGAAGTGCGGGAGCTGCGCCAGCATGACGATCCGGACGTGGTCGCCCGTGCCGACCGGCTGCGCGACACCGTGCTGCAGGTCGCCGAGGCGCAGGGCTTTCAGGACCTTTCAGGCCAGATTCTGGGCCGGGTCAACCGCATTCTCGAAAGCATGCATGACGGCTTGCAGGATTTGATCGTGCGGGCCGGACTGACGCCACCCAGCGCTGCCGACGCCAGCCCGGACGACGCCCTTGCTGGCCCGCAAGTTGCAGGTTTACAGCGACACGATACGGCCTCACAAGGTGATGCCGACGCGCTGCTCGAGGATCTCGGCTTATGATCGACGACACCGAACTGCTGGAAGACTTCCTCACCGAAGCGGGGGAACTGACCGTGGGCCTGGGCCCGGCGTTGATGGAGCTCACCAATCCCGACGCGGACGGTCAGGCCATCAATGCGTTGTTTCGCACCTTCCATACGCTGAAAGGCAGCGCTGGGTTTCTCGGTCTGGATCGCATTGTTTCCCTGTGTCACGTGGCCGAGGATCTGTGCAGCCTGCTGCGGAGCGGACATGAGGCCTCCGCGGAGGACATCGACGCGCTGTCCGCCGCGATCGACATTGTTGAAATGCAAATGCAGGCGTTGCAGCAGGGCGCTGAAGTGCCGGCGGCGCCGGCGTCGGTTCTGCACAATCTGAAGGCGTGCGTGGATCGTGACCGTCGTGCTGACGGTGGTGCTGAATCTGCGGCGTCATCCGCCGCTGGTGGCCTGCCCGACGATGATTTCGAGGCGTTGCTGGACGCGGCTCATGGTGTTGGTACATCGGCACCGACCGCCCAGGCCGGCGCCACAGCGGACGATGATTTTGACGCCATTCTGGACGCCGCCCACGGCCTCAACGATCCGGCCCCGGCGGCAGAAACACCAGCGCAACAGGCGTCCGCGGCGGATGATTTTGATGCCCTGCTGGATGCCGCCCATGGGCTCAGCGAAGGGCGCGCAGCCGCGCCAGATCCCGCCGTATCCGGCGCGGCGAGCCCGGGTGCCGAGGGCGAAATCGCTCCTGCCAATGATCGGGGCGCCGCGCCCCGCCCGCCATCCACGGAGGGGCCTGCTGATGGCGCTGCCAAATCCGCCACCCCGCGCGCCGGTGCGCCCATGGCCGAGACCACGATCCGCGTGGAAACCAAACGGTTGGACACGGTCATGGACCTGGTCGGCGAGCTGGTGCTGGCACGCAATGCGCTGCTGGCCGGGATGGGGCACAGCGGCCGCAACAAGGCCATCACCATTCTTGACCGGGTGACCGCCGACCTGCAAAGCGCGGTCATGCGAATTCGCATGCAGCCGTTGACCAAGCTGTTCGCCCGTTTCCCGCGCATCGTGCGCGATCTCGCGCGGGGCATGGGCAAGGAGATCGAGTTGATTGTCGAGGGCGCGGATACCGAGCTCGACAAGAATGTCGTCGAGGCGCTATCCGATCCGCTGGTTCATCTCGTGCGTAATGCCGTTGATCATGGCATCGAGAGCCCGGATGAGCGTCTCAAGCATGGCAAGAGTGCGCGCGGCAAAGTGCGGCTCACGGCCAAGGCGCAGGGCGATCATGTGCTGATCCAGCTGCGCGACGATGGGGCCGGCATGGACCCGAACCGGCTGCGCTCGCGCGCCATCGAGCGGGGTCTGATCAGCGGTGAACAGGCCGCCACGCTGGACACCCAGGCCTGCCTACAGTTGATCTTCATGGCGGGGTTTTCGACCCGCGAAGTCATATCCGATGTGTCCGGCCGTGGTGTCGGCATGGATGTCGTCAAGACCAAGATCGATACGCTCGGCGGTGAAGTCCATCTGGCCTCCGAGCCGGGCGCGGGGTCGATGGTCGAGCTGCGTCTGCCACTGACGCTGGCGATTCTGGCGACGCTGATGGTCACGGTGGCCGACCGCATCTTTGCGCTGCCGCTGTCAGCGGTAGATGAAGTGCTGCGCATCGACCCCAAGGACATGAGCAAGCTGGATGGCAGGCCGGTGCTGATGGTGGATCAGGAGCCGCTACCGGTCTTTGACCTAGGCCTGTGGGTGCCAGGCAATCTGCCTTATGGACAGGGCGGTGATCAGAGCCACGGCGTGATCCTGCGCAGCGGTCAGCAGCGCTATGCGCTGGTAGGGGCGCGCGTCTGCGGGCGCGAGGAAGTGGTGATCAAGCCACTGGATGATGCCCTGGCGGCGGCGATGGCATTTTCCGGTGCGACCGTGACCGGGGATGGTCGTATCGCGCTGGTCATCGACCCGGCCGGACTGCTCAAATGCGGGCCGTTGCCCCGGGTCCTGCCGACGGCGGCTGCGTCAGATTTCTGACGCGGTTGATTACGAGCCGGCATCATGGACCGACTAAGCGCGCTGGGCGTCATGCTGGCGCTGGTCGCCATTCTGGGCGGCAGCGTGCTCAAGGGCAGTGGTGTTGGCGCACTGTTGTCGCCGGCGGCCTTTGTCATTGTGCTGGTCGGCACCGTGGCGGCGATCCTGGTGCAGACGCCGATGGATACCATGCGCCGGGCGCTAAGAATCGGTGGCTGGGTGTTCCGTCCGCCGGTCAGCGACCCGCGTGCGGCCATTGAGAGCATCATCGCCTGGAGCACGATTGCCCGGCGCGAGGGCCTGCTCGGCCTCGAACCCATCATTGATGAGCAGACCGACCCCTTTCTGCGGCATGGCCTGCAGTTTCTTGTGGATGGCGTCGAGCCGGACATGATTCGCGCTGTGCTCGAAACCGAAATCGGCAGTCATGAAGATGCGCAACTGGCGGCGGCCAAGGTCTACGAGGGGCTGGGAATTTACGCGCCGACCTTAGGCATCATCGGCGCCGTGATGGGCCTGATGTCGGTCATGCAGAACCTCGCGGACCCTTCCAAGCTGGGCACCGGCATCGCGGCCGCGTTCGTCGCCACCATTTATGGCATTGCCTCGGCCAACCTGGTGTTTCTGCCCATGGCCAGCAAGCTCAAGGGCATCATCGCCCGTCAGGTGCGGATTCGCGAACTGCTGCTCGAGGGCTTCATTGGCATTGCCGAGGGCGACAACCCGCGCTACATCGAAGCCCGGCTGGAAGCCTTTACCGATGGCTAGGCGCAAGCGCCATGAAGAGCACACCAACCACGAGGCCTGGGCGATCCCCTATGGCGATCTGATCACGCTGCTGCTGGCGTTTTTCGTTGTGCTTTATGCCACCAGTTCGCTCAATGAAGGCAAATATCGGGTGCTGTCGTATTCGATGGCCGCGGCTTTCAGTTGCAGCCCACGGGCGATGTCACCGGTACAGCTGGGTGCGCCGATGGAGGGCGAGGGCGGGCCCAGCGCGTCGGTGTCGGCGCTGCCCCAGGACACTGTGCAGTTGCGTATGCAGCGTGGCAGCCTGATACCCGTCCCGTTTCCCCATCCGGGTGCGCGGGCGCCGGCCGCACAGGCGCGCCAAATCGAAGGGGCGTTGCGCACGGCACTGAGCGCGCTGGAAGCGCGCGGGGATATTCGTATCCGTCACGGCGACGGGACGGTGGAGATCATCATGAATTCCGACCTGCTGTTCGCCAGTGGATCGGCGGACCTGGCCCCCGATGCCGAGGCCATCTTGCGCACGCTGGCCGGGGTGCTGGCGACGCATGGTTACCCGTTGGTCGTGGAAGGGCACACGGATAATGTGCCGATACGCACACCGCAGTTTCCGTCGAACTGGGAGTTATCGGCAGGCCGCGCGGGACAGGTGATCCGCATGTTCACCGATGCGGGTGTTGCGCCGTCGCGGTTATCCATGCGGGCCTTCGGCGAACACAAACCGGATGCGAGCAATGCCACCGCCGAAGGTCGGGCGCGGAACCGTCGCGTCATGGTCATTATCACGCTGCCTGAGTCCGACGCCGGCCCGTCACCCGCCTGAATCTCCCGCGGCACTGCAATTGCAGCAGCGACAGTGAATTTGCCCCTGTTCTGCCATGACCACTCCCTCTCTTCGACTCCCTGAGCGCTGTGTCAGCTTCACTCTGGACCGCGAGTGCTTCGGCGTGGATGTGTTGCAGGTGCGCGAGGTACTGAACCGTCCCGACATGACCAGCGTTCCCGGCGCGGGGACCGCCTGCGTTGGCGTGATCAACCTGCGTGGCCGCATTCTGACCGTGCTCGACTTGCGTCTGCTGCTGGGCCTGTCCTCGAGCACCATCGACGATAGTGAACACCTGCTCGTGATCGAGCGCGCCGGGCGGATGGTCGGGCTGATCGTCGACAGCGTCGGCGACGTGATCAACCTCAATCCCAATGCCGACACCACGACGCGAACCAGCGGCAGTGTTCACCCGGATGCAATGACGATGGTGCACCACGGTGACTGCTTTGTGGCGTTGCTCAACCTGGATCACATTCTGGAGAACGCGGCATGACGTCGTTGAGCATCAGTCCGGAGTGGGTGGCGTTGATGG
>JBDNBC010000035.1:0-3947 GCA_039768115.1 Oceanococcaceae bacterium | reverse complement strand
GTCATCGGCTGTTCGGGGGGTCCCTTCCGAGCCGCACCATAGGCGGCTGACCGCCGGCGAACAGCCGTAAATTCTCTGCCCAGGGATCGCCGCCCCCCGCTGCTGCTCTGGACGGGGTCAGGACTTCCACGCCGGAAGGCGCGGCGCGCTGCGGAGCCGGGCGGCGGGCATCCAGCGCATTTTTGCCGGCAATCAGAAAGCCCAGCACCAGAAACGCGCCCGGCGGCAGCGCCATCAGCAGCCAGCCACTGTCGGCGATGACTAGGGTCCAGCCGCTGGCGACGGGGCCGAACATCAGCTCGGCATCGGCGAACAGCATGCCGCGGCCCAGCACTTCGCGAATCGCGCCCATGACCACCAGCACCAGACCAAATCCCAGACCCATGGCCAGACCATCAACGGCGGCCGCCACCGGCCCGTTGCGGGCGGCAAAGGCTTCGGCGCGGCCGATGATGGCGCAGTTGGTCACGATCAGCGGGATGAAAATCCCCAGCACCAGATACAGCCCGTGCATCCAGGCATTCATCAGCAATTCGATCGAGGTCACGGCGGCAGCAATCACCAGCACGAAGACCGGGATACGAATTTCCGGCCGGGTGTGATTGCGGATCAGCGATACCGTGGTGTTGGAAATCAGCAGGGTCAGCATCGTGGCCAGACCCAGCCCGAGGCCGTTGATGACGGTGTTCGATACCGCCAGCAGCGGGCACAGGCCGAGCAGTTGCACCAGGCCGGGGTTGTTTTCCCAGAGGCCCTTGCGCCACAGGTCTGCGGTTGTACTCATGACGACGTCTCCGAGGGAGGGGCGGTGGCGCCTTCAGGGGCCACGTAGATTTGGTCCGCGTGGCGCTGATGGAACTGCAATGCGCCCTGCACGGCCTTGACCACGGCGCGCGGAGTAATGGTCGCGCCGGTCAGTTGATCGAATGCGCCGCCGTCCTTCTTGACCCGCCAGCCGGCGGCAGTCGGGTTGTCCAGCGAGCGTTGATCGAACTGGCGAATCCAGTCGCTGCGCTGCGCCTCGATGGCGTCACCCAGGCCCGGCGTTTCCCGGTGCTGGATGACCCGCACGCCGGCAATGCGCCCATCGCGGTAAACGCCCACCAGCAAATCGATATCGCCGGAATAGCCTTCGCGCGACCGCACCGGCAGGATGGCCGCCACCGGCGCGCCCTGGCGGCGCGCGATCCACAGCGTGTTGCGGCCGGGGATGGCCAGCTCCGGCGGCAGGTCGATGGCGACCGTATCTTCGAGCAGGGCGTTATCGAACAGGTTGGCCGGCAGAATGTCGCGCAGGGTGCGCAACTGGGCTTCGGCTTCGGCGGCGGCGATCCGCGGCGCAGCCAGTTGGTGAATGACAGCCAGCAGACCGACAGCGACGGCCGAGAAGGCCAGCAATGTCCGGCTGGCGAGCCAGGCACCGCGGCCCAGTTCTGTGGGAGCGTCCGTGCTCACGGCGCCCTCCGTGTGCCGGCGGCCGCACGGCCGGTGCCGTAGACCCGGGTCGGGGTGTACTGGTCAATCAGCGGCACGGCGATGTTCATGAGCAATATGGCAAAGGCGAAGCCGTCGGGGTAGCCGCCGAAGGTGCGGATCAGCCAGGTCAGCACGCCCACGCCCAGGCCGAAAATCAGCCGACCGCGGGGCGTGGTGCTGCCGGAGACCGGGTCGGTGGCGATGAACAGGGCGCCGAAAATCGTCGCACCGTAAAGCCAGTGGAAGCCAATGCCGGCGAAGCGGTCCGGGTCCACCAGATGGAAGATCAGGGCCGGGATGGCCATGCCGGCGAGTACCGCCAGCGGCGTGCGCCAAGGAATGACCTTGCGCCATAGCAGATACGCCCCGCCCAGCAGCCAGCCCAGCGCCAGCAGCGCGTGATGGGTGGTATCCAGCCCCGACGTCAGCTCGGTCAGTGTCTGCTGCTGGGCGAGCCCGGTGCGGACGGTATCCAGCGGGGTGGCGCCGGTCCAGCCGTCCAGGCTGTCCACACCGACCTGACCGAGAAGATAGGACCACGGCGTCCCGGCATCCCCGCCGTGCGCCGGCCACATGGCCATGTTGACCGGAACACTGATCAGCAGGACTACGTAGCCCAGCATCGCCGGGTTGAAGGGGTTGTAGCCGAGCCCCCCGAACAGCTGCTTGCCGATCACCAGCGCAAACATGGTCGCCAGCACCGGTTGCCACCAGGGCAGCCAGGCCGGTAACGACAGGGCCAGCAGCGCCGCTGTCAGCAGCCCGGACAGATCGCCCAGATGGCGCTGCACCGGACGACCGCGCAGGTGCAGCAATACGGCTTCGGTCACCAGCGCCGTGCTCATGCACAGGGCGAGATTCCAGGCCACGCCGGGACCGTGCAGCACGATCGATATCAGCGTGCCGGGAATCAATGCGAGCAAGACATCGCGCATGACATCGTGGACGCCGCGCGGCCGGTGGAGCCAGGGGCTTGAGCGCGTCATGAGTCCGCCTTGGGCGCATCGGCCGGGGTGGCGCCGGGAGTGGCTTCGGATACGGCGGCGTTGGCGACCTGGCGCTTGCGCGCCCGCTCCTGGGCGCGCAGCACGGCCGGAGGCAGCGTTGTCGCCGCCGCAGCGGGCGCGTCTGCGTCGGCTGCTGCGGCCTTTTGCGCGGCCTGACGTTGGGCCAGCTCTTCGCGCTTGCGGCGTCGGGCTTCCTCTTTTTCGCGTTTGTCCCGCTCCAGCCGCTCCTGCCGGAATTCATGGCGCTGGCGGGCGAGGTCGGCCTTGCGGCGTTCCTCTTCGGCGATGCGGATTTCGGTTTTGGCGAAGCGGTAGTAATGCACCAGCGGCAGGGCCGACGGGCAGACCTCGGCACAGCATCCGCATTCGATGCAGTCCGACAGATTCAGCGCCTGGGTTTTGTCGAACTCATGCGCGCGGGCATGCCAGTACAACTGTTGCGGCAGCAGGCCGGCCGGGCAAACCTCGACGCAGTCGCCGCAGCGGATGCACGGCAGCGGGTCGGCGGGCGGAGCCAGGTCGGCGCGGGTGCCAACCAGAATGCAGTTGGTGCCCTTAACGACCGGGCGCTGATCGTCGGCCAGGTCCACCCCCATCATCGGCCCGCCCATCAGCAGCCGGCGCTCGGTCTCGGGCCCGGCATAACCACCGCAGGCGGCGATCAAGGCATGGATAGGCGTGCCCAGGCGCACGCGCAAATTGCGGCGCTGGGCGATGCCGGAGCCGGTGACCGTGACAATGCGCTCGGTCAGTGGCATGCCGGTAGTCACCGCGCGCCAGATGGCCCCGGCGGTCGCCACGTTGAGAACCACCATGCCGATATCCAGCGGCAGGCCAGCGCTGGGGACTTCCTGGCCGGTGAGGGTCTGGATCAACTGCTTTTCGCCACCCTGGGGGTAGCGTGTGGCCACTTCATGCACGTGGATGTGGCGGGCGCCGGCGGCCTTGACGGCCCCGCGCATGGCTTGCAGGGCAAAGGTGTTTTTGTCCTCGATGCCGATCAGCACCTGGCGCGCGCGGCTCGCGCGCATGACCAGGCGGGCGCCGCGGACGATGGCGTCGGCGTCTTCGACCATCGCCGCCCCGTCGCAGGAAATATAGGGCTCGCATTCCGCGCCGTTAAGAATCAGCGTGTCGACGCGGGCGGTATCGCGCGGATGCAGCTTGACCGCCGAGGGGAAGGCCGCGCCGCCCAGACCGACAATGCCGGCGGCTCGCACGATGGCGGTCAGCTCTTCAATCGCTAGCGCATCCGGGTCGGATGGCACCGGCCACAGCGGCTCGGCGCGGGACGTGTCCGCACCATCCGGGGTCAGCACGATGCACGGGCCCGGCAGCAGCGAGGCATGTGGCAGAGGACGGGGTTCGATGGCGCGGATCGTGCCCGAGGTGCTGGCATGCAGGGGCGCCGACAGCAGGCCGTCGGCCTCGGCCAGCACATCGCCGCGCTGCACATGCTGGCCG
>JBDNBC010000034.1:0-8289 GCA_039768115.1 Oceanococcaceae bacterium | reverse complement strand
TAGCTAATCTGACCTAAGCTCATCTAATGGCGCGAGGTCCGAAGATCCCCCGCTTTCTCCCGTAGGACGTATGCGGTATTAATCCGGGTTTCCCCGGGCTATCCCCCACCACTAGGTAGATTCTTAGGCATTACTCACCCGTCCGCCGCTCGTCAGCACCCGAAGGCCTGTTACCGCTCGACTTGCATGTGTTAAGCCTGCCGCCAGCGTTCAATCTGAGCCAGGATCAAACTCTCCACTTTATAAAGTGTGAGCTCATCCAGTCTCACGAATTACTTCGCTAAACTTGGATGCTCTCGGTTTGGGTTTGTTTCAACCCACCAGGAGCACCCGCACAAGTTACCTGCTTGTTTTTAAAGAACTTTTGGCGCTTCACACTGTCGTTTGGCTTGTCGCCGTTGCGATGTGTGTGTCGCGTCAGGAGCTGCGCAGTATAGAGCAATTTCCGTGACGCGCAACACCTTCTGCGAATTTTTTTTCGCAGGCCGTGGAAACAATCACTTAGCTTTGGTCGCCATACCAGGCGCAACCGTCACCCGCGCAAACTTGCGCTTGCCGACCTGGACTAGAACCTCCTCACCGAGGGCCACGCACACCTCCGGGCTCGTGACGCGCTCGTCATTTAGCTTCACAGCGTTCTGCCGGAGCATTCGCTGCGCCTCGCCGCTGCTCGCAACGAGTCCTGCCTCCCGCAGCAACTGCGGCAATGCGAGCCCACGATCATCGTGCGCTGTGACCGAAACCAGCGGAATGTTTTCCGGTAGCTGCTGATCACGGAACCGCGCCTCAAACTCCTGTCGTGCGGTCAGCGCGACCGCAGCGCCGTGGTAACGCGCCACGATTTCGCCGGCCAGCTGCTTCTTGGCCTCCATGGGATGCAGCACTCCTTCACCCACGTGATCCCGAAGATCTTGCAGCTCCGCGGTCGACTGCGAGCTGAGGAGCTCGTAGTAGCGCCACATTAAGGTGTCGGAAATCGACATCACTTTGCCGAACATGTCCTGTGGCGCGTCGCGAAGCCCGATGTAGTTGCCAAGTGATTTGCTCATCTTCTGCACGCCATCGAGACCTTCAAGGATGGGCATGGTCATGACGATCTGCGGGACCTGCCCGTACTCCTGCTGCAACTGCCGCCCGACCAGCAGATTAAACAGCTGATCGGTCCCCCCCAGCTCGACATCGGCCTTCAATGCCACCGAGTCGTACCCCTGGAAAAGGGGATAGAGAAACTCATGAATCGAAATGGGCTGTCCGGAGCGGTACCGGTTCTGAAAATCTTCACGTTCGAGCATGCGCGCGACAGTGTGCCGAGCCGCCAGGCCGACAATGTCCGTCGCCGACATTCCGCCAAGCCAGGCGGAGTTGAAGACAACCTCAGTGCGATCCGGATCAAGAATACGAAACACCTGTTCCTTATATGTATGTGCGTTGTGCTCGACTTCCTCCGATGTCAGCGGCTTGCGTGTTGCGCTCTTGCCGGTCGGGTCTCCGATGCGTCCGGTAAAGTCGCCGATCAGAAACACCACCTTGTGACCGGCATCCTGGAAATGGCGCAATTTGGTAATCAATACGGTATGCCCCAGATGCAGGTCGGGCGCGGTGGGGTCGAACCCGGCCTTGATCGTGAGGGGTCGCCCAGCACGGCTGGCCAGTCGATTCGTCAGCTCGCCCTCGGGAACAATCTGGGCGGAGCCACGGACCAAGTCCGCCAAAACCCCGGCACTGTCGTCAATTTCACTATCTGCCTGGGGACTCTGCGCCGACTTTTTGACTTTGTGCATCAAGATTTATCCGTATCCATTTGTTTTCGTTGAATTAGCCGATGCCTTCCCTTAGACTCAAGTCCACGCGTCGTGAGAGAGAGCGGGATCAGCACATGCAGCAAGTTATTTTAGGTCACCGTGCTCGGCGTTCGCGTCGACCGTTCGTCTGGGCCATCGCCCCTGCCGCCCTGCTTATGGGGTGGGCCATCAACGGCTGGTTGATTGACTCCACACCTGCGGCACGGACGTCGGCTGACAGCTCCAACGAAACCCTTGCACGCATGAATCCTATCGCGCAGGCCATGGCGCATGTGCCGGAAACGTCGATTCTCGACTTGCAGAGCCCGCCCAACTCCGCTGCGGCCGGCGTGTTGACGCTGCCAATCGCATTAAGCGATGAGGTCACAATCAACACCGCCCTGGCTCAGGCTCCGGCTGTAGACAATCAACCGGAACCGGCCACGAGTCCCAGTGAATTACCGCCTGCCGAAGCCTCCGCGTACGACACCCTCATGGCATTGCCGATCCGCCGCGGGGACAGCTTGTCGGCACTGTTGACGCAGGCCGGAATTGATGCTGCCGACTGGCTTGCCGTTTCGCGCATGCCCGGCGATGCCCGCAAGCTGCGGCTGATTCAGCCCGGCAAGGAGCTCCACATTCACCAAGATGGCGGACGTTTGCTGCACCTGGAATATCCACTATCCGTTACGCAAACGATTGTCATCGAACGTGATGGTGAGCAGTTTCGCCAGTTCCTGCGGTCGCAACCAACACAGACCGTCTTGCGCAGCGCCGCCGGCACGGTGGAAAGCAACCTTTACACGGCCGCGCGCGATGCCGGCATTAGCGACAACGTCGTGATGACGTTTGCGGAAATCTTCGCCTGGGATATCGACTTCTCTCGCGATGTCCGCGCCGGTGACGTCATGCGTGTCGTCTACGAAGAGCAAATCGAACCGCAATCGGGTCGGACTGTGGGCTCACCCGTGATCCTTGCCGCGGAATACACCCAGGCACAGCGAGCCTTCACCGCGGTCCGGTACGAATCACTGAGTGGCGACGTGGGCTACTTCACACCTGACGGCCGACCGGTACGAAAGGCCTTTCTGCGGACACCCGTGGAGTTCGCACGCATCAGCTCGCGCTTTTCACTGTCGCGTCGTCATCCTGTGCTGAACACGGTGCGTGCCCATAAGGGCGTGGACTACGCTGCGGCACGAGGAACACCCATCCGCGCTACCGGCGATGGTCGCGTTGCCTTTGCCGGCACCAAGGGTGGCTACGGTCGTACGGTCATCATCAAGCACAACGACCAATACCAGACCTTGTACGCACATATGTCGCGCTACGGCCGTGGAATCGGCGGCGGGGCACGGGTAAAGCAGGGTCAGGTCATTGGCTATGTTGGAGCCACCGGGTTGGCCACAGGCCCGCATCTGCACTACGAATTCCACAAGAACGGGCAGCATGTTGACCCCCTGCGCGTCACGCTGCCGAATGCGGCGCCGCTACCGGAAACCGAGATGGCGCGTTTTCAGGATGCGGCCAACACCATCCTGACCCAGCTCGCACAGGCCGACGGCTCCGCGCGCGTCGCCCAGGCGGCGCCGTAAAAAAAGCGGCACGCCCTCGCCCCTACACGCATACATCCATGGGCGAGGAGACCTACTGGCTGGGCTTGATGTCTGGCACCAGTGTCGATGCCATCGACGCTGTGGCCATCCACTGTGAGCCCGGTCACCCGCCGCGTCTGGCCCACGCCGTCAGTCATGCCTGGCCGGTTGAGCTGCAGTCCCGCTTACGCACGCTGCCCACGCAGCCACCACCGGCCTGGCCCGAGTGGTTGCAACTGGATGTGGCTGTAGCCGTCGAGCACGCGAACGCGATCGAGACCTTGCGTCAGCAACTCCCCGTAAAGGCAACAATCGGCGCCGTTGGTTTTCACGGGCAAACAATTTTCCACGCCCCCGCGGACGGCAACACGCTGCAGCTTGGGAGCCCGGCACATCTCGCTCAGCGCTGCCGCCTTCCGGTCATCGGCGACATGCGCCGGGCCGACATGGCATGGGGTGGCCAGGGTGCCCCCCTGGCGCCATTGTTTCATCATGCGCTGTTCGCATCGCTCGCCCCGTCCGTGGTGGTGCTGAATCTGGGCGGCATTGCCAACATCACACATCTGCGCGATGCAACGCTCTGCGCGGGCTTTGATACGGGCCCCGCGAACGCCTTGATGGATGTGTGGTGTCAGCAACATTTCCAGTGCGATTACGATGCCGGCGGTGCGCTGGCACGTCAGGGACGAGTGCTGCCGGAACTGCTCGCACGACTGCTCGACGAGCCTTACTTCGTTCAGCCAGCACCGAAATCGACCGGTCGCGAGTATTTTCACTCCGGCTGGCTCGCCGAGCGCTGTCGCGCCGATGAGGCACCCATTGATATCTTGCGAACGTTGCTGGCGCTCACGGCAACCACGGTGGCCGAGAGCATCAGGCCACTACAGCCAGACAGCGTGGTAGTGGTCGGCGGGGGCCGCCACAACACGCTCCTGTGCGATGACATTGCCATCCGCATTGGACACCATTCGCTCACGCCCAGCGATGAACTGGGCTGGCCCTCGCACACGATTGAAGCCGGCTTGATGGCTTGGCTCGCCGCTCAGCATTGCGCACAACACCGCAGCGACACACCGCGCGTTACTGGTGCGTCACAGGCACCAATTTTGGGGGCGCACTACCCCGCGGGCTAGTCTCGACTCGAGAGTAGAGGCGGGAATGCTCCCCGCTAAACGGCAAAGGACGAGCCGCAGCCGCAGGTGGTTGTGGCATTCGGGTTGCGAATGACGAACTGCGCGCCGTTCACGTCATCGCGGTAATCGATTTCCGCACCTTCGAGGTAGACCACACTCATCGGGTCAATGACCAGTTCAACGCCCAGGGTTTCGACTCGCGTGTCGTCTTCGGCCAAGGCTTCATCGAAGGAAAACCCGTACTGGAAGCCGGAGCACCCTCCGCCAGTAACGAATACGCGCAGTTTGAGGTCATCCCGGTCTTCATCCTGCATCAGCTCGCGCACTTTGGTCGCGGCCTGCTCGGTGAACACCACTGCTGTAGGTAATTGTGCGCTCATCTCAAGACTCCAACGTCGACCAGGCCCATGATTTTACTACGGGCTTGGAACGCGCAGAGCGACGAAGTTCCACTATCAACCGATCCGGCACGAAACTGACAGGGATGCGCAGCTCGGCCTCCCACTCGCGAAAGTTCTTCAGGGAGATTGTCAGATCCGGCGCACGGCCAATGGCCAGGCGGTCGACCAGCACTTCGCGCACCTCGCCGTCCATGGTGCCGCGCAACACAACCTTGAGGTGGGCCTCCAGTTCATTCTGGCCGGGACCTGCACGCACTAGCGTCAAACGCAGTAGCACCCGATCGTCACTCAGCGCGACCCATTCCGCATCATGCAACCGCACCGAATTGTCCGCCTGCCGGTTGTCGACCAGACCCCGATAAAACTCCAGGTCTTCACGCAAGCGGGCGCGAGCGGAGGTCAGCTCCGCCACACTCTCAGTAAGGGCTTCGCGCGCCGCCTCGCACTCAAGCAGGGGCTCGGTCGGGCACTTGGGCGCGGATGACGGGGCGAAGGGGACACCGGTCGAAGGTAGCGCCACCGGGGCGGCGACTTCCGGGCCACTCTGGCGCCCTCGCCACTCACCGGCTACATAACCCAGCAAGCCGCAGAAGGCACAAAGCATGGCCACCACCGCCGATGCGGGAATCGAACGCACCATCGGCTACGGACTCAGGCCGTGACGGTCGATAGCCACATCTTCGGGCCAGCCCTGCATGCGATTCAGACACTGAATCGCCTGCCCTGACGCGCCCTTGACCAGATTATCAATCACGCTCAGCACAACCAGATGATCACCCCGAGTAAACACTGACAGGTGCGCACTGTTGGAGGCACGCACGTCCCGCGTCGCCGGATGAGCGCCGGGCTCACGCACAGTCACGAAAGGCTGCTCGCGATAAAAATCGGCATAGCGTGTCGCCCAGTCCGTGCGCATTCCGGCGTCCGTCAGCGGGAGATACACCGTGGCATGGATCCCGCGCACCATCGGCACCAGATGCGGTTGGAACAGTACCGATACCGGCGCCCCATCGAGACGGCTCAGCCCTTGCTCAATTTCGGGCTGGTGACGATGACCGGCGGCTGCATAGGCCGTGAAACTGTCCGCGCATTCGCTGAACAGACTGCCCACCTTCGCGGCCCGCCCCGCGCCACTGACACCGGACTTGCAGTCGGCGATGATGCTCTCGCGGCGCACCAGCCCCTGACCCATCGCCGGCGCACAGGCCAGCTGCACGGCTGTCGGGTAGCAGCCAGCGCATGCCACAAGCGCCGCCTGCGGCAGGGCATCGGGGAACAGCTCGGGCAGCCCGTACACCGCGGAGGCAAGCTGCTCAGGCGCGGCGTGACTGACGCCGTACCACTGCGCAAATACATCGGCGTCGCGCAAGCGAAAGTCGGCCGACAAATCAATGACCCGGCAGCCGGCCGCGAGGATATCCGGCACTTGATGCATGGCCGTGGCGTGCGGTGTTGCAAAGAACACGACGGCATGATCGGACCAGCGCACCGCGTCGGGATCGATAAAGCTCAAGCCGCAACCAGCCAGGCTGGGGAACACGGCATCCACGGGACGCCCGGCTTCGGCCCGGGACGTCACCGCCCCCACATCCACTCGCGGATGACGAAGCAACATCCGCAGCAACTCTACGCCTGTGTAGCCGGAAGCCCCGACAATTGCGACACGAATCTTTTCCACCGCCACCACTCCGGCTCATAACAAGCGACAATCGGCGGGAACGGTATCACTTCCGCAATGAACTGGCTGACCCCTTTCTCCGCTGTCCGCGAGCGCGTACTTCCACGCGACCAGGTGCTGAGCCTGGGTCAGCTGGCGGTGTTGGGCGCCCTGGTCGGCGGACTGGCCGGCCTGGCCATATCTGCTCTGCACTGGTTGATTGATGCCGGTCGCACCCTGCTCGCGCCGGCCCAGGAGCGAATGGCGGATTCCCACTCAGCGGCGACCGAAGCCTTCGTGATTACGGCCGGTGGTGCCCTGCTTCTGGGGCTGCTGTTTCAGCTCTTCAAACCGCGACGTCGGGAAGGCGGATTCGTCCATATCATTGAGCGGCTGACCTACCATCAAGGGCAGTTCCCGTTCATCAACGTGGTCTTGCAGTTCCTGGGCACGGCGATCGCCACGGTGACCCATCAGGCCGTAGGCCGTGAGGGCGCATCCGCGCACATGGGCGCGGCGGCCGGAAGCTGGCTGGGCACGCGTCTGGATATCCCCACTGCGAGCGTGCGCACGCTGGTGGGGTGCGGTGCCGCCGCCGGCATTGCCGCGTCGTTTAATACGCCGCTGGCCGGGGTCATTTTCATCATGGAAGTGATCGTGGTTGAGTATTCGGTTGCCAGCCTGGCTCCCAGCATCGTCGCTGCTGTCTGCGCCAATGCGGTGGCGCATCTCTGGCTGCAGTCCCATCCGGCACTGGTGGCCACCGACAGCGCCCTGGCCTCGATGACGGAGCTCCCTTTCCTCGCGCTGATGGGCATCGTCATTGGCCTGCTCGCCCGGCTATACCTCGACGTCGCCGGACAGGCCACGCTGCGCATGCGGCGCTGGCCAGCGTGGGTTGCCATGACCGCCGTAGGCCTGGTCACAGGGGCGGGTGCCGTCGCCGCCAGCGGGCTGGTCGACAACGGCTTTGATGTCATCAACAGCGCGCTGGGCGCGGAGCTGGACATGAAAACAGCCGCTACCCTCGCCGCGCTGATGCTGCTGTGTTCGGCGCTGGCCATTGCCGCGGGATTGCCGGGCGGGGTCATCATGCCGTGCATGCTGAGCGGGGCTTGCATCGGGCTGGTCATCGGGCTGACGGCCACGATGGTTATGTCCACACCCATTTCTCCGCCGGGGGTCTATGCCTTGCTCGGCCTCGGCGCCATGCTGGCCGCCGTGCTCCAGGCGCCGCTCACGGCCCTGGTGTTGCTCGTTGAGCTGTCGTCACGCACCGATATCCTGCTGCCGGCGATGATGGTTGTCATTGCAGCAGTCCTGACGGCGCGGCAGCCCAATCGCGCGGCGTCGGTTTTCGCGCTGGTGCTACGCAATCGCGGGCTGGACTACCGAAACGACCCCATTAGCCAATCGCTGCGGCGCATCAGCGTGATGGCGGCAATGAATCGGCACATCGCCCGCTGCCCCAGTACGTTGTCGCTGACCAAGGCCCGCGAACTGCTCGCCAAGCATCCGGAGTGGCTGCTGATCACGCCGGAATCTGGCCCGCGACTGGCCTTGCCCGCCGCGGACCTGCTGCACGCCTGCAACAGTGTCGCGCAAGAATCAGATCATGCCGACGACACCAGCACGGTCATCGACCTGACGAAAATCCCCGGCGACCGGCGCCGGCTGGGGACCATTCATCTGCGGGCGTCAGCCGTCCTGGCTGACGACTGG
>JBDNBC010000033.1:0-6721 GCA_039768115.1 Oceanococcaceae bacterium | reverse complement strand
CCTGTCGGCCCGCCTGCGCGCCGTGCTGCGCAGTTGACCATGACGGTCGCCTGCCAGGGCAGATGAGGAGAACCCGAGCATCTCACCAGTGATGCCGGCAACAGATAAACAGGGGTTGAGAGAGAGATGGCAAAGCAAAAACGCAAGGGCACCGGCCGCCGCGAACTGATTCTGCTGCTGCTGGCCGCATTGTCATTGGCGGCGACCCTGGGCTCGTATCTGTATATCGAGCGTGCCAACTTCGAAGACCGCGAATGGCAATTGCTCAGCCGCAGCTTGCAGGAGCAGGTCATTGATCTCGGCGAGGCCGGTGATCGCGTCGGCCTGGGCCTGGTGCCGGACTTTCGCGCGCTGGAAGGCTCGCAGGCCAACGTGCAGGACAACCTCATCCTGCTGGAGGAGGGCGACGAACTGATCGACTTGCCCCCGCCACCGGCATCGACACGCGAACCTCTGGCCGGTGTGAACGCCGCCTGGGAGGAAATGAATGACGCGACCAACCTGGTTCTGGATGCGCGCGGGCAGGTCAGCACCGCCGAACGCACGATCTTTGAGCTGCGCCGAGCCAGCGGGGCTGCGCAGGATGCCAGCCGCATCGAACAGGCCGGCTTGTCTCAAGCGGCGGAAAATACCGGTCGACTGCTGGCCTACTCCCGCACCCAGGTCGCGCTGGAACAGTTGAGTGCGCAAGCCGCCCGCATTATCGGCGCCGGCCGGGACGCCGATCAGACCATCCAGTCGATGAACGTGACCCTGCGGGCTCTGCGGGACGACATGACCCGGACTGGCACCCGCGCGGACAGCAGCTTCAGCCGCAACGTCGAAGACGTCAGCAACTACATGCAGTCACTGACCCGTCTCGCGCCCCGTATCACCGAAGTTCAGGCCTCCGCATCGTCCTTGTCGCAGCTGGGAACGGCGGTCATCAGTGCCGCGATCGACCTCGAAGACGCGCTGACCAGCCACGCGAATAACCGCCCGATCAAGCCGGAATTCATCTTCTACTTTGGCGGCGCGACCATTGTGTTGCTCGGCCTGTTCGTGATCGTGTTCCTGATCAGCGCACGCAACCGCTCCGTCCAGGCCGAGCGCTCGGAAAAAGCGCAGCAGGAGGCCATTCTGCGGCTGCTTGATGAAATTGCCGACCTTGCCGATGGCGACCTGACCACCACTGCGACGGTGACCGAGGATTTCACCGGCGCCATCGCCGACTCGATCAACTACACCATCGACACCCTGCGCACCCTGGTCGGCACCATCAAGACCTCCGCCGCTCAGGTCGCGCGCGCGGCGAACATCACGCTGGAGCGGTCCGATTCACTGAACCACACCGCGCAGGAACAGTCACGACGGGTGCAAACCGCGTCGCAATCGGTCGACAACCTCAATAAGAGCGTGCAGGAGCTGGCCGAAGAAGCGCAGATTCTGTCCTCGCAGTCCGAGCTGTCGCTGGAAACGGCCCGCAGCGGGGGACGCACGGTGCGCAGCTCGGTTGAGTCGATGGAGTCGTTGCGCGAGCAGATTCAGGACACCTCCAAGCGCATCAAGCGGCTGGGGGAATCCTCGCAGGAAATCGGCAACATCATCGAGTTCATTAACGATATCGCTGAGCAGACCAACACGCTGGCGCTCAACGCGGCTATCCAGGCAGCCATGGCCGGTGAAGCCGGCCGCGGATTCGCGGTGGTGGCCGACGAAGTGCAGCGACTGGCCGAACGCGCCGCCGACGCGACCCGGCAGATCGAGGGCCTGGTGAAAACCATTCAGGCCGACACCAACGAAGCCATCGTTTCGATGGAGCGCTCGACCACTAACGTGGTGACCGGTGCCAGCTCGGCCGCCGAGGCCGGGAAAGCGCTCGAACGGGTGGAAAGCTTCGCCAATGAACTGGCGGCTCTGGTGCAGCGGATTACCCGTTCTGCCGAAACCCAGCGCCAGTCGACGCAGGCGATTAGCGAGGAGATCGATGCGGTGGAGGAACTGGCTCACCTGACGTCCACCACAGCCGACGAGACCGCCACGAACACCCGTCAGCTGACCGACCTCTCCTCCGAATTACGGGCCTCGGTCGCCGGCTTCCGCCTGCCGGCCGACATGACCACGAACGAGGACGGCGACGCGCTCCGTGACGAGGAAGACTTCGCCGAAGAGAGTGACCCTGCGGACCGTCACGGGTAACGACCAAGCGCTTGAGGCTGCGCGCGGGCCGGTTTCGCGCGAGAATACGGAGGTTATTCGTCGGAGCCCTGTGCCATGATCGTTCTGCTGCTCATCGTCAGCGCTTATGTGCTGTCGATCGTGTTCTTGCGCATGCGCAACAAGGCGCATCTGGCCTTCAGCCGCCAGCTGACCGACTTCTCCACCTTCATGGTGCCGTTCAACCTGCCCGCCTATGGCCTGTCGAAGGTCCCCAACACGCCGCGGGTTGACCCCCGACAGTTGCCCCAGCTACGGGCCCTGGAAGACAACTGGGAAGTCATTCGCGACGAGGCGCTGGCCCTGCAGTCCGGCGGATACATCGCCGCTAAGGACGACCTTCCCGCCAGCAGCTTCTACCGCGACGGGCGCTGGACCAGTTTTTACCTGAAGGTCTATGACAACGACATTCCCTCTGCCCGGGAGCTCGCACCGCGAACCATGGCGCTGATCGACCAGGTGCCAGGCATGAATGTCGCCCTGTTTGCCGTACTCAATCCAGGCAAACATCTCGGCGCCCATCACGACCCATTCGCCTTTACCCTGCGTTACTCGCTGGGCCTGTCCACACCCAACTCCGAAGACTGCGGCCTGATGGTCAATGGCGATCCGTACGTCTGGCGCGACGGCGAATCGATCCTGTTTGACGAAACCTATCTGCACTCGGCCTACAACCGCACGGAGACACCGCGCATCATTCTGATGACCGACATCGACCGGCCCTTGCGCTGGTCATGGGTCGAGCGCGCGTACACGGTTTTCGGCCGCTTCTTCAACAGCCTGTTCTATACCGACAATCTGGACCCCTCCCGCTCGGGCATCGGAAACCGGCTGAGCGGGGCACTGAAGTCCTACAAAAACACCATGCGCGGCCTCAAGCGGCGGCACCGCAGCCTGTATGTCACCGGCAAGTGGGCGTTGCATCTCGCGCTGCTGGTGGTGGTGGTCGACGTTCTGCTCTGACTTCGCAATGCGGGCCCACATGAGCGCATGTCCCGCACCCTCCCGTCAGCCGAAGGCGATCCGCGTTTCGAGGTTGGCTGGGGAATCGGCATGGGCCAGGGCCTCGTCCTTACTGATGGCACCGGCACGATAGAGTTGCAGCAGGCTGGTATCGAAAGTCAGCATGTTCTTGTCGCTGCTGTCGGCCATCGCCTCACGCAGGCTGTCGATCTCGCCCTTGAGGATCAGATCGGACATGAACGGCGTGTTGACCATCACCTCCATCGCCGCACGACGCTTGCCGTCCTGGCCGCGCACCAACCGCTGCGAGACCACGCCCAGCAGATTGATGGCGAGATCCATGTACAGCGTATTGCGCATGTCCTCAGGAAACATGTTGATGATCCGCTGTAGCGTCTGATAGGCATTGTTCGCATGCAGCGTGGCCATGCACAAATGGCCGGTGCCAGCGAGCTGAATCGCCGCCTCCATGGTCTCCCGGTCGCGGATTTCGCCTACCAGAATGACATCGGGCGCCTCCCGCAGCGAGCTTTTCAGCGCGGCGGCATAGCTCACGGCATCCGTGCCGATCTCGCGCTGGTTGACGATAGATTTGCGGTTGGGATGCAAAAACTCGATGGGGTCCTCGATCGTCAGGATATGCCCCGTGCGGTTCGTGTTGCGGTGATCAACCATCGCCGCGAGCGTGGTCGACTTGCCGCTGCCGGTCGCGCCGACCATCAGCACCAGGCCGCGCTTGCGCAGGGCGAGATCCGCCAGCACCGGAGGCGTCCCCAGATCCTTCAGCTGCGGCACATCCGCCTTGACCAGCCGCATCACAATCGCAAGTTGGCCACGCTGGAAAAACACGTTGACGCGAAACCGCCCCAGGCCGCCCCCCTCGCTGGCGAAATCTATCTGCCGGTCGCGGTCGAGCTGCGCACGCTGTTCGGCGGTCAGAATCGATTCGACGATCTGGCGAATCGACTCGCGGGTCATCTCCTGCTTGCCGACAGCATAGAACTCGCCCTGCACCTTGACCATCACCGGCGAGCGGGTGGTGAAGAACAGGTCCGACGCCTCCTTCTCCAGCGCCAGCCGCAGATACGGCAGGATTTTTTCCATGGTCAGCTTTTCCCTTGCTGCTGCCGACGCAGGCTCACGTCCTCGTCTTCCAGCAGCGACATCCGACCCACGCCCTCATCCGCCAGAAGATCCGTCGCGCCCCGACGCGACTCTAGCTTGACCCGCAATCGCAGTTCGTTCTTGGAGTCGGCGTTGCGCATGGCTTCCTCGAAGCTGATTTTGCCGTCCTCGAACAGGTCGAACAGCGCCATGTCGAAGGTCTGCATGCCCTGATGCTTGGAGCGGGTCATGACCTCCTTGATCTTGCCCACCTCGCCTTTGAAAATCATTTCCTGAATGAGCGGCGAGTTCAGCAGCACCTCGACGGCTGCCACCCGTCCGCCGTTTTCTTTACGCAACAGGCGCTGCGAAATGATGGCCTTGAGGTTGAGCGAGAGGTCCATCAGCAGCTGCTCGCGCTTCTCCTCGGGGAAAAAATTGATGATGCGGTCGAGGGCCTGGTTGGCGCTGTTAGCGTGCAGGGTCGCCAGTGCGAGGTGGCCGGTTTCGGCAAAATTGATGGCGTGCTCCATTGTCTCGCGCGCACGAATCTCGCCGATCAGAATCACATCCGGCGCCTGCCGCAAGGTGTTTTTCAGCGCGATTTCCCAGTCATCGGTATCCACCCCCACCTCGCGCTGGGTGACGATGCAGCCCAGGTGCGGATGCACGAACTCCACCGGGTCTTCGATGGTGATGATGTGTCCGCGGGTCTCCTTGTTGCGCAGGCCGATCATCGCCGCCAGAGACGTGGATTTGCCCGAGCCGGTGCCGCCCACCATGAGCACCAGCCCGCGTTTCTCCAGCACCACATCGGCCAGCGCTGGCGGCAACTGCAGCTTCTCGAAATCCGGGATCTCGGTCTCGATAGTGCGCAGCACGGCGCCGGCATGCCCCTGCTGCACGAAGGCATTGACCCGGAACCGGCCGATGTCATCCGGCGAAATCGCGAAGTTGCACTCCTTGGTTTCCTCGAAGGACTTGAGCTGGCGGTCATTCATGATCGCGCGGACCAGCCCAGCCACCTGGTCACTGGTCAGGGGCTCCTTCATGACCGGGTTCATCTGGCCGTCGATCTTCATCGCCGGCGGAAAGCCCTTGGTCAGAAACAGATCCGACGCGCCCCGCTCCTTCATGGCCTTGAGCAGCTGCTGGATCAGGCGGATGGCCGCGTCTCTTTGCATGGCGGCAGGGTCCTTTTAGGCGAAATCGGCCTTGCTGGCGGCCTTGGAACGGGCGGTCTCTTTGGTGATCGTCCCACGACGCACCAGATCCTTGAGGTTCTGATCAAGCGTCTGCATACCGTCACGCTGGCCGGTCTGGATCGCCGAGTACATCTGCGCGACCTTGTTCTCGCGAATCAAATTGCGGATGGCCGGCGTCCCCAGCATGATCTCGTGCGCCGCCACCCGACCGCCGCCCTGTTTCTTCATCAGGGTTTGCGAGATCACCGCCCGCAGGGATTCGGACAGCATGGAGCGCACCATTTCCTTCTCTGCCGCCGGGAACACATCGACAATCCGATCGATGGTTTTGGCCGCCGAGCTGGTATGCAGCGTGCCGAAAACCAGGTGACCCGTCTCGGCCGCGGACAACGCCAGGCGGATGGTTTCCAGATCACGCATTTCGCCGACCAGCACCACGTCCGGGTCCTCGCGCAAGGCACTGCGCAGCGCCTCGTTAAAACCGAGCGTATCGCGGTGTACCTCGCGCTGGTTGACCAGGCTGCGCTTGGACTCATGCACGAATTCGATCGGGTCCTCGACGGTCAGGATGTGCCCGTAGTGATTGTTGTTGATGTAATCCACCATGGCCGCCAGCGTCGTCGATTTGCCCGAGCCGGTCGGCCCGGTGACCAGCACGATGCCACGCGGCGTGTTGGAAATATCCTGAAAAATTTTCGGCGCGTTGAGCTCTTCCAGTGTCAGGATCTTCGACGGAATCGTCCGGAAAACGCCTCCCGCCCCGCGATTATGATTGAAGGCATTGACCCGAAATCGCGCCACGCCGGGAATCTCGAAGGAGAAATCCGTCTCCAGAAATTCGTCGTAATCCTTGCGCTGCCGATCGTTCATGATGTCGTACAGCATGTCGTGCACTTCCTTGTGCTCAAGCACGGGAAGATTGATGCGGCGCATGTCGCCATCGACCCGAATCATCGGTTCGACACCCGAGGACAAGTGCAGATCCGAGGCCCCCTGCTTGACGGCGAAGGTCAATAATTGCGCGATGTCCATTGAGTCTGAGGTCTCCGTTCAGCAGGTCATGTCTATGAGCAACACCGCAACGCTATCGGCAAACGCGATGGCCAGCAAGCGCCGGCAGGTGCTGCAGCAGATTGCCGCGGCCTGCGAGCAGGCCCGACGCTCCGCGCAGGACGTCACGCTGCTCGCCGTAAGCAAAACCCAGCCGGCGACCGCGCTGCAAGCGCTATATGACGCGGGGCAGCGCCATTTTG
>JBDNBC010000032.1:0-4355 GCA_039768115.1 Oceanococcaceae bacterium | reverse complement strand
TGAGAACTTCGGCTATTCGCACGGCTCGCGGCCCGGGCAAACACGGGTCGGATATGTGGGCCACACCGCGCCGAATGTGCTCTGCCGCATCGCCGAGAACGGCGAAATCGAGGTCAAAAGCCCCTCAACGATGATGGGGTACTTCAAACAACCCGAAAAGACCGCCGAAGACCTGACCGATGACGGCTATCTGAAAACCGGGGACATGGGCGAGATCGACGAACAGGGACGGCTGCGGATTACCGGCCGCGTCAAGGAGTTGTTCAAGACCAGCAAAGGCAAGTACATCGCCCCGGCCCCGATGGAAAGCCGCTTAAACAACCACGATGCGGTGGAGGTTGTGTGTGTGGCCGGGGCGAATCAGACCTCGCCTTTCGCCATGTTCATGTTGTCAGCCGAAGCCCGGCAGGGACTGCAGGCCGGCAGCGTTTCCCGGGAGCAGCTTGGTGCCGATTTGACTGCGCTGATGGAGCAGGTCAATCAGCGAGTGGATCCGCACGAGGCGCTGCAGTTCGGTGTCGTGGTCAATGAAAGCTGGGATATCGAGAACGGTTTTCTAACCCCGACCATGAAAATCAAGCGCAATGTGATCGAAAGTCACTACGCCCCGCGGGTGGATGACTGGTATGCGGCGCGCACGAGGCTGATTTGGGATCTTGACGCCGGCTGACGCTATCGGCGACCGGGCTTGATGTTGCATGTTTGCGCGCGCGAAGCGCGTTTGCGCGCGCGGCCAGCACCGGATGAAAAAACTCTTGAGCCGGCGAAACTCCGCATGGACACAACGGTCTAGGGTGTTCTACCGCTACGGCGAGTTACTTATCACACTCGCCAGAGAATTTCTGCGTTGCTAAAATCCGCTAATGGCTAACACGTCTACGCTCAAACCCTGGGAGCGGGTCACCGACCCGAACAGCTTTTCTGCCCTTGTCGCTCTGTGGGAGTCGAACTACTCCCTGCTCGAGCGCCTGATTCCCGACTTGCGCAAAGTGCCGAGCGGTGCGGTGTCGCGTGGCGATGCAAATTGCCCCCTGCATCTGCACAGCGTTCACCACGAACGCTATACGGCCACCTTCATTCTCACCCACCGCTTCCCCGATAAAGGGGAGGTGCCGCGGTTGAAAGTGCGGGTGTTTTTTGACGCCAAGGCGGCGCAGGCGCTGGATGTGGAGCGCGGAGATTTTGGCGAGAACCTCTACCTGCAAATCAAGCGCAATGCGATGCTCAACAAATGGCTCGATTGGTGCCTGGAGCAGGGTCACGGGTTCTGGATTCGCAAGGACGCGGCCTGACGGCATCGCTGCCCCGGTCCGCGCACGCGACAGCGCTCACAGCAGCGCGACGATTTCCGCTGTTTTCTCGCGCATCAGTTTGATGTCGCCACGGGTTTCCACATTGAGCCGGGTCACCGGCTCGGTGTTGCTCATGCGCAGGTTGAAGCGCCACTGAGGAAATTCCAGGGTCAGGCCATCAAGCCGGTCCTCGTGCAGAAAGGTGCCGGCGAAATGCTGGTAGACCCGTTCGATCGCCGCGGGAGCATCATCAACCTTGCGGTTGATTTCGCCGCTTGAGGGATATTTGGCGATGCGTTCTGAAACCAGCGCCGACAGCGGCTTGCCGGTTTTGCAGAGCAGGGCGGCGACGAGCAACCACGGAATGTTGCCGTTGTCGCAATAAGCGAAGTTGCGAAAGTAATGGTGTGCACTCATTTCGCCGCCATAGAGAGCATCGTTCTCACGCATGATTTTCTTGATGAACGCATGCCCGGTGCGGCTCACCACCGTTTCCCCGCCCTGGCTGCGGACGATGTCCTCGGTATTCCAGGTCATGCGGTTGTCATGCACGATGGTGGAGCCCGGGTTGATCTGCAGCAGTGCGTCGGCCAGCAAGCCGACGATGTAGTACCCATCGATGAACTGCCCCTGCTCGTCGAACAGAAAACAGCGGTCGAAGTCTCCATCCCAGGCTACGCCGAAGTCTGCGCTGGCGGCCAGTACCGCCTGTGCGGTGACGGGGCGATTTTCCTCGAGGATGGGATTGGGAATCCCGTTCGGAAAGGTGCCGTCGGGTTCGTGATGAAGGCGGGTGAAGCGGAACGGCAAATGCTCGGCGAGCCCGTCGACGATGATGCCGGCCGGACCATTGCCGGCGTTGACCAGAATGTTCAGTGGAGTCAGTGCTTCGGTGTCGATGTGGCCGAGCAGATGCGTGATGTAATCCGCGCGATGGTCGAGGGCTGTCATCGCGACGTCGAGGGTGTCCGGGCAGACCCGGGTGTCCTGCTCAACAGCAGTTTCAATCTCCGCCAGCCCGCTGTTGCTGCCAATCGGGCGCGCGCCCTCGCGCACCAGCTTCATTCCGTTGTAATCCATGGGGTTGTGGCTGGCCGTCACCATGATCCCGCCGTCCAGTTTGTAGTGGAAGGTGGCGAAATACACCTCTTCCGTGCCGCACAGGCCGATGTCCAGCACCTCGACGCCTTCGTCGTGCAGCCCCTGCGCGAGCGCCTGCTGAAGGCTGGCACTGCTCAGCCGCACATCCCGGCCGGTGACCACGCGTTGAGGCTTGACGGCACGTGCATAGGCGCGGCCAATTCGGTAGGCCACATCAACGTTGAGTTCATCCGGCAGTCGTCCACGGATGTCATAGGCTTTGAAACAGCTCAGGGGCATGGCAGTGATTAAGCAGCAGGGAGCAAAACAGCGCTGGAGGCTAGCACAGCCGCTCAGGCCCCGGGCGCGGTGCGGCGCTTGAGCAGATCATGGGTTTTCAGCAAATGCCGAAGCTGGTCATAGCTGAGCCCCAGAGCGGCTGCGGTGCGTTTCTGATGATGAGCGTGAGCGTCGAGGGCACGTTCCAGCACGGCCTTCTCAATGCCGCGAATGTGGGCGTGAAAGTCCGTCGGCAGAGCCGCCGTTTCGCCACTGCTCCGGCCCGTCGCGGAGGGTGTGGGTGGCGGGGCTGTTACGGGCCGCGGTGTGTTTTCGTTCTGCGGTGTCATGGCCGCCGCATCGGCAAGGGAGGCCGGCGGCCGCCAGGGTGAGGCGAACGGATCAATGACCAAACGCTGGACGCGCTCGTCGGGGTCGGTGTGACGGTATACGGCCCGCTCCACCACATTGCGCAGCTCGCGGACATTGCCGGGCCATGGGTAATCGGCAAGCTGTTGCAGCGCCAGCCGGCCAAAGCCCGCGAAGTGGCTGCGTCCCAGTTCCCGCGACATGCTTTCGGCAAAGTGCCGGGCAAGCCGGGTGATATCTCCGGGCCGGGCCCGCAGGGGGGGCAGAGTCACAACTTCGAACGACAGCCGGTCGAGCAGGTCAGCGCGGAACCGACCTGCTGCTGCGGCGCTGGGCAGGTCGACATTGGCGGCGGCCACCAGGCGCACGTCCACACGCAGTGTCTGGCTGGAGCCTACGCGTTCGTACTCGCCGTACTCGATGACGCGCAGCAACTTCTCCTGCAGGCGCGGGCTGGTCGACGCCAGTTCGTCAAGAAACAGCGTGCCCCCGCTGGCCTGCTCGAAGCGCCCGATGCGCGCTTTGCTCGCGCCGGTAAAGGCGCCGGCGGTATGGCCGAACAGCTCTGTTTCCAGCAGGTCCTCGGCGAGGGCAGCGCAATTCAGCGCCTGATAGCTTTCCGCCCAGCGCGGCGACAGGTAGTGAATACGTGCGGCGATCAGCTCCTTGCCGGTGCCGCGCTCGCCGATGACCAGAACCGGGCGGTCGACATGGGCGGCGGCCGAAGCCTGCTCGACGGCCTCAAGAAAGGCATCATCTTCGCCGATCAGTGGTGGCAATTCACGCGGTTCCATTGGTAAACATTACCAGTGAAATGGTGAAAAAAACCACATTTGTATTGGTGGCTATGTCCTGAGAATGAGAAAACCATGTAATATCATGGACTTATGATGTTTCGTGAATATGGCACGGGGTTTGATACTTCTCTGTCGTCTTCCTTTTCGCTCGGAGTTTCTGATGTCCTCGCCAGTGCAATCACTTTCGGTCCCCTCCCTGCCGCAGCGGCACCACCCGTTCCGGCGCCACGCTGCGATGCTGTTGGCGAGCGCGGGGTTGCTGGCTGGCCTGCCTGCCCTGGCGGTGGCGGATGAGTCAGCGCCGGGCCTGCAGGCGTGGCATCACGTCATTCCCGAGCAGGGAAATCAGGCGCTGCACACCTTGCAGCAGGAGCAACGGCAGCAGATCCCGCGCGAACTGCAGCTGATGCCCGTGCCGCAGCAATGGTCTGATGCGCGCGCCACTCCGCAGCCCCCCCCCGCGCAGGGCTGAGTATTCCTCGCTTCGCGTTCTCACCATTTCCATGTTCTGGAGGTTCTCATGGGCATTTACAGCCGT
>JBDNBC010000031.1:0-2944 GCA_039768115.1 Oceanococcaceae bacterium | reverse complement strand
GGGCAGCATCAAGCCGATAGCTGTTGCGCAACGGCCAGTCACTGGGTTGTGGCGGCTGGCGGGGCTCGCGTGCCGCCTTGGGCACGTCCTTGTGGCGCGCACGACTCAGAATGCGCGCGACCCCAGTCCAGATCGTTTCCCCGTCACCGCTATCGACGGTCGAGATCATATCGAACTCATAACCCCGCTCCGTACGCTCGATGGAATCGATGCGTACCCGGAAATCCATCGGTTCGCCAACGTGCGGCGCGCGCACCTGGGTCACGGTGTTCTGCAGGTGCACGAGTCCCAGAGCCGGCAGGGGGAAATCTCCATGAGCCATCAACGCCATGCTCAGCGGATTGCTCATGACCTGTGGGTACAGCAGCGGCAGCCCCAGGCCCTCCTCCCCACCACAGACCGCAAGGTAAGCCCGCACGGCGCTGCGCTGGGCAACAACTCCGGTCGCCCGGGCCTCCATCGGCGCCTTGAGTATGCGGTCGGGGCGCCCTTTTGCCACCGCCAGTTGCGCAAACAAGGGCAAGGTGGAAGGAATGCGGTCAAATTGCAGTGTCGTGGTCATCGCAGTGCCTGGCAGATCATGCAGATGGGTCAGGGCCGCTCATTCGCTGCGGCCCCGCGCGGAGAGGCGCGGCAGGGCGTCAGGGAATGACCCGGTCGATCGTAAGCTCGACGGAGCCTCCCTGTGACGAATTTGTCCAGCGGGTTACGCCTTCCCAATCCCCCGACTGCGCCTGGGCGCCGCCCGTAGATGATATACGCGCGACCAACTCGAGGTCGGTTTGGGTCGAAAGATTACGGTCGGGCGTCATGCTGTTGGCATCGGTCAACGTGACTTCCAGCGGCCAGCGGCCAGCGGCTACCCGGGTGACGGCCACTGGCATGGGCGGCCCTCCAGCACTACGGGCGAAAACGAACACGGTTGTTCCGGGGGCGGGCTGCTGCGCTAGCGTTTCGCTGAGGCGAACACGAACGTTCAGGGCGTAATCGCCTTCCGGTGGCGACGCAGGATCGTTCTGCGCGTCGATGACGCCGATGTCGACCAGTGCGTTTTGCAATTCGGGCGGAAGATTGGGCAGGCGGGACAGGCGTTGCAGGTAACCAAAAGCGACCTCGCGCTCGGCGCGCGCCTCCGCTGCCAGCGCGAGGAGCCATAAGGCGCGCATGTTGTCCGGGTCGAGCGCCAGCGCGCGCTCCAGCAAGGCCTCCGGTCGGCCCTGCAGGTCCTGTCCCCGCGCCAGCCCGAGAGCCTCGGCCTGAGACGCGAGCCAGTCTGCATCGGGCTCGGTAGCACGCGCGTTGGCCTCGGCGTAGGCCTCGGCTGCGGCAGAGAATCGCTGCATCACCATGTAGGACCGGCCAAGCATGGCCCAGCCGGTCGGGTCGTCCGGGTTGGCTTCCAGCCGCTGCGCTAGCCGCTCGACCATCTGTTCGATATCCGGAACGCCCGCATCGGCCGAACGGGGCTGTGCCGCGGGCCAGTGCATGCTGCCATTGGTCGCCATGAACGCCAACGCGGCCACACTCAAGGGCAGAATCATGAACGCCAGGCGGGTTGGCGCACCAATGGCGTGCTGCCAGGGCCGCTCACCGGCACTGGCCTCGGCGCTGGCAATCAGCTGCTGCTGCAGCTCCGCTCGGTCATGTTGCGCCTGTTCCGGGGTCACTGCGCCGGATTCCAGCGCCTGATCGAGCAGCGCCATCGCGTCATCGTATTGCTGGCGGTTAATGCCCGCGCGTGACGGCTCGGTTTGCGTTGGGGTGCTGGCCGCCATGCTGCGACCCGCTCGCCAGACAAGCGCAACCCACAGGCCGGCGAGAACCAGGCCGATGAGGATCAGTACGTTCATGTTTTCTCGGTTTGCCGCAAGGCGTCTTGCAGTCGCTTGGGGTCGACCGTTGCCGCAGGAGCGGTGGTGTCGCCGCGCCGCCGGGTCAGGTGGACGATCACGCCCGCACCAATGCCCAGCAGGACAAAGGGCCCGAGCCATAGCGCCCAGGTCATCGGCTTGAATGGCGGCCGGTACAGCACGAAATCACCATAGCGTTCGACCATCCACGCACGAATTTCGTCGTCTGACTTGCCTTCCCGCAACAGCCGCTTGAGTTCGCTGCGCAAGTCCTGCGCCAGCGGCGCTGCGGAGTCGGCCAGCGACTGGTTCTGGCACACCAGGCACCGCAGCTCTTTCTCCAAATCACGCATGCGCTCCGCGTCGATATCGGTGTCCTGTGCGCCGGCCGTGACGCTGGCCAGCAGGAACGTCAGCGTGAGCACGACGGCATGCAGGGTGGTTCTCCTCATCATCCCCGGCTCTCTTGCTTCAGTGCGCGCACCAAGGGCAGCAATTCATCACGCAGGTAATCGGGCGTAATCGGGCCGATGTGCTTCGCCCGAATGACACCGGCGGCATCAAGGACAAAGGTTTCCGGGACCCCATAAACGCCATAATCAATGCCAATGCGCCCGTCGCGATCCGCCACACTCCAGACGTAGGGGTCGCCGAACTGCTGAAGCCAGCGCAGGCCGTCGCGCTGTTCGTCTTTGTAATTCAGGCCCACAACGCGCACCTCTCCGGAGCGTGCGAGCTGATTAAGTAACGGATGCTCCTGACGGCAGGCGACGCACCAGCTGGCCCAGACGTTAAGCAACGTCACTTCGCCGAGCAGATCATCACGCGAGGTGGGATCGCCGGTATCCAGCCGCGGGCCGGTGAATGCGGGCGATGGCTTGCCTACCAGCGGTGAGTCCACTTTGCGCGGATCCAGTACCAGACCCTTGCCGAGCACCAACGTCAGCATCAGGATGACCAACAGCGGCAGTGTCAGCAGGAAGCGCTTCATGCACGCGCTGCCAATGTGGCGGATTCCACCGAGCCGGCCCGCCGGCGCCGGTAGTAGCGCGGATCCGACATGGCCAGGAAGCCGCCGAGGCTCATCAGGACGC
>JBDNBC010000030.1:0-5310 GCA_039768115.1 Oceanococcaceae bacterium | reverse complement strand
GCCGAGGTCGCTTTGCAGTTGCTGCTGCAGGCTCAGGGCTCGGTCGAGAGTTTCCGGCCGCGTGCCATCGCAGACCAGCAGATAGCCAGCCATCCCCTTGAGGTACGAGCGGTAACTGGCGTTGGCCTTGTCGGTTCCGGCGATGTCCCAGATCACCAGCTTGATGTCGCACTCCGGCTGATGAACCACCTTGGTGTCGATCTTGACGCCGACCGTCGTCAGGTATTTTTCGTCATAGCGCGACTCGACGAACTGGCGCACGGTGCTGGTTTTGCCCACGCCGAAATCGCCCAGCAGACAGACCTTGCGGACGTGCAGGTTCACGACGGTTCTCCGGCGGGGGGCAGCAGCTGTACGCGAAATTGCACATGGCGCAGGCTCATATCAGGCTCACGGGAACGGTCATGATCGGTGGCCGCACGGCGTAACACGGAAACCGCAAGCATAGACGCGCCATTGATGGCCTGGTCAACCCGGGCCGCGCGACGCAGGCGCAGGTCTTCATTGTCGGCCACCCGGCCGACGCCATCGGAATTGCCGGTGATCATCAGCCGCGCCCGGCCTCCGTATCCATGCAGCGCGGTGTCGAGGGCGTGCAGGGCGTCGCGTGCCTCGGCGACATCGGCAGCGTCGGGGTTCAACGGCGCGTCGCGGTCTGCGAAATCGACCGTGAGTGTGTTGATGCGCTGCGCGAGCGATTCAATCGACGCCCAGGCGGCGGCTCGCGCCGGGTCGCGCAGCGGGCGCAGGTCGGCGGTGCGCAGGGACGCAACGCCGGGTGGCAGCAGGGTGGCGTTATTCCAGCCCGCAATGGTGCGGCTGTCGGCCGCCCCGCGCAGGTGCAGGATGTCGCCGTCGAGATCGGCCGTCACAGTCGCGGGGATCGCCAGCATCTGCCGCGCCCGCCTGAGAATCAGCTCTGGCGCGAGCGAAACAAATGGCGTGGTGTGCAGGACCAGCGGCTTGCCAGCCAGGGTCTGGGGGATGTCGACATGGGGCGCCGCGGACGACTCGGCAGGCGACAGCACAATCAGCGGGTCATGCAGCAGATGCAGATACCAGCCCGACGGGGTGCGCGATAACTCCTGCACGGATACCCCCGCGGTGGCGTTCAGCGATGCGCGCAGGGCTTGCGCCGGGTCGGCGGGAGTCGGACGCCATGCAACATAGGCCACGACGGCGAGCAGCAGCAGCGCCAGCAGCGGGGCCGGCCAGCGTGCGCGGGCCGGTGGCGCGGTGGCGCCGGCCCGCGGGGCATCCAGACACCGCGCCGTGTGCGTGTTGATGCCGGCCAGACTGTCCGCATCACCGGCGAAGATGGACAGTTCGTCGCCAAACAGGTTGTGAATGTCGTCGAGCACGTCGGCGAAATGCGCGCGCAGCCCGCTGGGCGGCACCCCGCTGATCACGCAGGCCAGATGCGCATGCGGCCCGCGAATGATCCAGATCGTGCGTTCGCCCATGTCGATGGTGGACAGGGCGCTGTCCCCCTCCAGCGAGTCGCTGACGAAATCCTGAATCGCGCTGAGCATGGCCGAGAAGGCATCGCTGTCGTTGGCCACCACGGCGGAAAGCTCCGCCTTGCTGATGACGAGCCCGCTGTCTTTCTGGATCAGCAGCGCCTGTTCGACCCGACAACTGAGCCGGTGGCGTAACACCACCTCGCCGTAGGGCTGTCCGGTGCGCAGGGCTTCCATGCGCCATTTGACGCCCTGCCAGCTGAACGCCTCGCCTACCGCCCCGTTGATGTTGGTGATGAAATCGCGCAAGGCTTCGGCAATGGCTCGCCGGATGCTCGGCCCCATGATCGGGAACAGCACTTCGGCCAGGCCGGCGGCATCACGGCGAATGGTGTCGCGCAGCGCCTGCTGCAGCGGCTGGCTCTCGAGTTTCTCCAGCCGCTGTTGCTCCGGTTCGAGCAGCAGCCGGCGAAGCTCTTCGAGCTGGGGGTCAGTCACGGGCGCGATGCTGGCGAGAGCGGGTTAAACAGGGTCGAACTGATCGGCGAGACGGCGCAGAGATTCGGCGAGCTGCGCGCGTGACACCTGACGCGCCTGCAGAGTCTCGACCTCGTCATTCAGCCGGGTCGCAAACTCGTCACGCACCGACTGTACGGCCTGCTCCAGTTGCTTGATGTCGCTGTCGACGTTCTGGCCGAGTTGCGCCAGCCGCTCCTGCAGGGCCTGCTCCAGCTGAGCGAAGCGCGACTCGTAGTCGCGCATCTGCTGGCCGAAGATGAGGTCGCGGATGGCATCGACGGTGCGCCCGTCATTGCGGCGGTCGTCTCCGGTGGTATCGCGCGTCTGTTCGGTCATGCGGTGTTGCCCCTGTCGTATCCCTGCGTTGGAGCGATTATCGACAATGACCGCGAGACGTGCACCCTCCGGTCGGTGTCAGCCGAAAACGACCATGCACTGGGTGCCGCGGGCGATGGGTCGCCCGTCGGGCGTGAATACGGTGACGGTCTGCTGGGTGTACCCCTCGCGGCCGGCGTCCAGTTCCACGTCTACCAGCCAGTCGGCGAGGGGCTGGCCGGTGAACGGATGCCCGGTCAGCGTGAGCATCCAGGTCATGGTGCTGGCCGGCGTCAGAGTCCGCAGCCAGCTCAGGGCGATGGGTGGTGGATAGTCAGCGAACGCGAGGACATGGTTCAGCGTGGCCTCGGGCCCGCTGTCCTTCAGCCCCAGGCGAAAGGTATGGGTGGTGTCGGGCTGGTGGCTGCCGGGCAGATGGCCGCGCAGCAGTGTGGCGTCAAAATGCTGCAGGAAGTCCGGCATCACGCCCGGGATAAAGGGAAACGGCATGCCGCCTGCCGCGCCGAGCGCGGGGTGTGGATAGTCCCGCTGCACGACCGACTCGCGCGCGCTGCCGAAAATGCCGATGAAAATTGCCAGCAGGGTTTCGCCATCGAACAACCGTGCCTCGATCTGGCGGGTGTTCTTGCCGGCGCGCAGCAGCGTGGCACGCGCCGTGACGATGCCGGCCGGGACCGGTGCGCACAGCGTGGCCTGCAAGGTCCGCAGCGGCAAACCGGCGTGGAGTGGCTGCATGGCCTCGACGGCGGCAATGGCCTGGATGCCGCCGTACGCACCGCGCCCCTGCATCCAGGTCGGGTCGATGCTCAGCTGCAGCGAATCGGAGCTGCGGGTGGCAGCGGAGAGAAGTTCAGTAAGGCAGGCCATGCGTCAGCGACATCTCGTCGAGAAAAAGGGAGGCCGAGAATCTAGCATCCCGGCCTCCGCGCGGGCGGTTACTCGACGCGAATCCACTCCCGGTTGGTGTCGACCAGACCTGCACCGATGCGCTGGACCCGGGCCAAGTCATCGGCGGCGGCGTAGGGCCCGTTGGCCTGACGGTTACGCACGATGCGGGCGGCCAGGGTGGGGCCGACGCCCAGCAGGGCCTCGTCCAGTTGATCAGCGCTGGCGGTGTTGATGTTCACGGTGCTGGCCAGGGCCGGCAGGGCAAGACTGGCGCAAAGGGTGGCGATAACAGGGCGAAGATTGAACATGCGTAGGCTCCGATAAGGGGGAAGCGAAGCCGGTTCAGTGCCGGAAGGGGGCACCGATGTCGGCGGCGTATCAGGGAATACGCAAGCCCGGCCAGATTGCGGACAGGACAGATCCGCATCAGCCCGGCGGCCGTGCTTAAATGCGGTCATGAATCTTCATGATCTGTCGCGCTTTGCTCCGCAGCATGTCATCCGTCGGCGTATCCGTGAGGCGGCCGTCCGTCGGGTGCGCAAGCAGTTGATCCTGCACGGTAAAAGTGAAGACGATCTGTCTGTCGAAGATCTTGAATACCTGCTGGCCGACGCCGAGAAGGAGGTCCGCGGAGACCTCAAGCAGACCGGCCTGATCGGTGCGCTGGCGCTGCTCGGCATCAACCTCTTCTGATCGACCGTGTCGGTCTACCGTTTCGTCCGCACCACCGCCCTGCTGACCCTGGCCCGGCGCTTTCGCGCCCGGTTGTTGCGGATGGCCTTCGCGCTCGGTTTTGCGCTGGTCACCCATTGGCAGTACGGGGATGTCGAGCAGTTTCTGTCCGCGCAGTTGCCGCAGGCGGTGGCATGGGCACTGCTGATCAAGACGCTGATCGTCTACGCCGCCCTGCTGCTGTGCTTCTGGGAGGTGGCGCGCATGCTGCGTGGCGATGATGGCCGGTCAGCATCGACGCGCAGTGTCAGCCGCAGCCGGGATTGGATTGAGCGTCCACCGACCGCGCCAACGGACTCAGCCCCGGCGCCGCGCCCGTCGGTACTGGATCAACTGGCCGCTAAGCCGCGTCTGCGACAGCGGCGTGAGGCGATTCTTGCGCGGCCTGAACGTGCTGTGCAATCCACTGCGTCAGGGTTGCCGTCAGCGACGGCGGAAAATCATGCCCCCAGCCGGGGACCGTCTTCAGCGTCGCGCCGGGAATGACCGCCGCCAGTTGCCGCCCGCCCGACACGCCGACCAGGCCGTCATCCTCGCCGTGCAGCACCAGGGTGGGCAGCCGTAGCTGACGCAGGCGGACCGTGCGGTCGGGCTGATTCATGATCGCGGCGTAGTGGCGCAGGAAGCCGGCCGGGTTTTGCGCCCGGGTCAGGATGGCACGCAGGCGGCGTTCGATTTCGTCATCCGGCGTGACATGCCCGCGTCCGCTCAGGGTTTTCCATGAGCGAATGCTGGCGGCCAGCACAATGTCGAAATCCATGCTTTGCGGACGCTGGGTGATCGCCTTGAGCACCTCCGGGCGCGGCAGACCCTTGGTGCGTCGACCGCTGGTTGTCATCACCAGGGTGAGTGACTGCACCCGCTGCGGGTAATCCAGGCCGAGAATCTGCGCGATCATGCCGCCCATGGAGGCTCCCATCACGTGGGCCCGGTCAATACCGAGGGCGTCGAGCAGGCCGATGGCATCGGCGGCCATGTCTTCCAGCGTGTACGGCGCCGGGGCGCGGGCCCCGAGAAACCAGCGCAGGCGACCCCAGCCGCTCATCGGCGGGGCCTTGATGCCCTTGAACCAGGTGGAGTGGCCGGTATCGCGGTTGTCGTAGCGGATGACCCGGAACTGCGCATTGAGCGCGATCAGCAGGTCCTCCGGCCAGTGCAGCAGCTGGCAGCCCAGGCCATGCACCAGCAGCAGCACGGGACTGTCCGGCTGCGGACCGGGGCGGTCCTCGTAGCAGATCTCGATGCCGTTGGCCGCGACCGTTCGGGTGGTGGGCAGGGTGTCTGTCATCGGGTGTTCGTGGGTTCCATTCCGAGCCGCAGCATAGTCGGCTGACCGCCGGCGCACAGCCGTAAATTCTCTGCCCTGGGATCGCCG
>JBDNBC010000029.1:0-4690 GCA_039768115.1 Oceanococcaceae bacterium | reverse complement strand
GTCATCGGGACGGTTGGGCCGGGTCAGCCGGCCTGATGCTGTAGCCAATGCACCAGCAAACGCACGGGACGCCCGCTGGCCAGCTTGTTGTCGCCCCACGCCACCCCGGCAATATCCATATGCGCCCAGCGCGCCTTGCGGGTGAAGCGGTGCAGGAAGCAGGCGGCCGTGATGGCGCCGCCACCGGCGCCGCCGACGTTCTGCATGTCGGCAACGGGGCTGTCCAGCTGTTTCTGGTAGTCCTCCCACAGCGGCAATTGCCAGGCGCGGTCACCGGCCGCCTCACCGGCCGCCAGCAATTCGTCCGCCAGCGACTGGTCGTTGGCGAACAGTCCGCAGGCCTTGTCCCCCAGCGCCACGACGCAGGCTCCGGTCAGGGTGGCCAGATCCACGATCGTGCGCGGCTTGTACTCCCTCTGAACCCAGGTCAGGGCATCACACAGGATCAGCCGGCCTTCGGCGTCGGTATTGATGATCTCGATGGTCTGGCCGGACAGGCTGGTGACGATGTCGCCGGGCTTGTTGGCCGCGCCATCCGGCAGGTTCTCCGACGCCGGGACCACCGCGACGACGTTGATGGGGAGTTTCATCTCGGCGATGGCGCGCATCGTCCCGAGAACGGTTGCGCCGCCCATCATGTCGAATTTCATTTCCTCCATCTTGGCGGCCGGTTTGAGGCTGATGCCTCCGGCATCAAAGGTCAGGCCCTTGCCAACCAGCGCCAGCGGCTTCTGTGATTTCTTGCCGCCATTCCACTCCAGCACAATCAGCCGTGCCTCTTCGCGACTGCCGCGCGAGACCGACAGCAACGCGCCCATGCCGAGATCTGCCATTTCGGCTTCGCCGAGAACGCGGCACTTCAGCCCCTTGTGGCCGGCCGCCATGTCTTCGGCGACATTGGCCAGGTCGGTCGGGGTGCACAAATTGCCGGGTCGGTTGCCAAGATCACAGGCCAACGCAATGCCTTCGGCCAGTGCTGCGCCGGCACTCACGGCGGCGCGCGCCTGCGTGGCATCGGTATCCGCGGTTGCGAGCAGGGCGACGGACTTCAGGGCGCGGCTTTCGGCCTTCTCGCTCTTGCATTCTGTAAACCGGTAGCTGGCCTGTGCGGCGGCCGCAACAGCGCGTTGCAGACTGGCCTGTACGGGGATGGCCAGCGGTGCGGCCGTCAGCCCGATCACCAGCCGCTTGTTGCCCAGGGCGACGGCGGCCTTGGTGGCGTGGCCAATGGCCTGATCGCGTATCGCCGGGGTGATCTGGTCCGGCTTGTCGCCCAGACCCACCACAATCACCCGGCCCGGGTCGGTTTTTCCGGAGAGGGGGAGCACCACGGCCGTCCCTGGCTTGCTGCGCACATCGCCGCGTTGAATGGCCTGTTCCACAGCGCCGGTGACGGACGCCGGAAGGTTTTCAGGAATCAGCGTTTTGCCACACAGGCCTACAACCAGACTGTCGTTCGGGCCGAGGCCATCAAGCGAGGAGAGCAGTGCATACTTCATGGATGTCGAATTCCGTCCCAGCGGTCATTGCAAGTCAGACTCGCCAGCATAACGCGACGGCGCACTTCCCGGTGTTGCCGGGGTCGAGGGGGATGGCGCGATGAGCCGGTCGCGGATTCTGTCACGCTATCTGTTCCGCGCCGGGCTGAGCAGCTGGGCCGGCGTGACCGTGATTCTGCTCGCGATCATGCTGGCCACGCGGCTCGCGCGTTTTCTTGGCGAGGCCGCAAAGGGCAACATCGATCCCTCCCTATTAGCGATTCTTGTGGGTCTGTCCAGCGTGCAGTACCTGACCATTCTGATTCCGGTGTCCCTGCTCATCGGCGTGATGCTGACCCTGGGGCGGCTGTATAGCGAGAGTGAAATCGACGCCATGCACGCTGGCGGACTGGGTTTGGGTGGTTTGTATCGGCCATTTGTGCTGCTGGGTCTGGTGCTGGCCGGTGTGGGCGCTATTCTCAGTCTATGGCTGAGCCCGCTGGCAGGGCGCACAGCGGATTTCATGGTCAAGCAGGCCGGCAGCTCAATGGCCTATGCCGTTTTCGAGCCCGGACGCTTCCAGACCCTGCCCGATGACCGCGGGGTGCTTTACGTACAGGACTTCCGGGCCGGCGACGGGCGATTGAATCAGGTATTTGCCGAGGTGGTGACGCCGCGTGAGCGGAGCATCATCCTCGCGGAGCAGGGTCAATTCACCATTGACGCCAGTAACCAGCACCGGTTGGTTTTGCGCGAAGGCACCCGCCGTGACCAGGCGGTGGTGGACCGCTCCGTGCAGTGGGCCCAGTTTGGCGAGCATGGGCTTACGGTCACGCCTCCGGTCTTTCGCTATACCCCGTCCAAAACGGCGCTGAAGCCAACCGCCGATCTGCTGGGCGCAGGCGTTCGCGAGGATCAGGCCGAGTGGCACTGGCGGCTGGCCACGCCCATCTCGACGCTGCTGATGGTGTTGATTGCCGTTCCGCTGGCGCGAACCACAGCGCGCAAGGGGCGTTATGGCCGGCTGGGCTGGGGCATCGTCGCGTTTCTGATCTACTTCAACCTGCTCGGGCTGGGGCAGGCCTGGCTGGAATCCGGCCAGCTGCCGATGATGCTGGGCCTGTGGTGGGTTCACATCTTGGTGCTGTCCATCGCTTTGGGGCTGTGGCTCCGTGCCGGACGCTACCGCCAGCGCTATCAGCAGGGCCTGCTGTGGGAGCAGGGGGTTAATCGATGACGATACTTGACCGCCACCTGGCCCTGGCGTTGCTCGGCGCTGCCGCGTTGACGGCTGTCGTGCTGATGGGCCTGAGCGGATTTGTGACCTTCGTGGAGGAGCTCGACTGGGCGCGCCGTAACGGATTCGGGCTGTCGGCTGCGGCCTGGCTGACGCTGTATCGCTTGCCAGAGCTGCTTTTCGAAATGTTTCCCCTGGTGGTGTTGCTCGGCGCCATTCTGGGCCTGGGCGGGCTGGCGTCTGCGGGGGAACTGGTGGTGATGCAGGGCGCGGGCATGTCGCTGGGGCGACTGGCGGGATCTGTGGCCGTCGTTGGTCTGATGCTGGGGCTGGCCAGCCTGATTCTTGGCGACCGACTGGTGCCGCATGCGCGGGCGGCGGAGGCGGCATTGAAGAGCGGCAACGACGCGGGCACGGCCCCGGCGCGCGGGCTGTGGCTTCGCGATGGTGAGCGGTTCGTCCACATCGCCCGGGTCGCCGATCCGCGCAACCTCGAGGCGGTCCGAGTCTTCGAGATTGCCGCCGATGGGCGACGTCTGGAGGCAGTGCAGTTTGCCGACGAGGTTTCCTACGCTACGGACACACCCACGACGTTGGGCAGCCCGGCGGGGGGCTGGATGGCCAGCGGGTGGCGGCGGGAGCGGCCCGGAGAGGATCGACTGCTGCTCGAGCGACAGGATCTCAAGCCGCTGGCGTTCGGTTTCGGTCCGGATGTCATTGAGCTGTTTCTGTTGCGCGCCGACAGCTTGTCCCTGCCGGGGCTGTTGCGCTACATCCGTTACCTCGAGCACAACAAGCTCGACGCGCATCGCCCGCGCCTGGAATTCTGGCGCAAGCTTGCCGCACCACTGAGTGTCGTGGCGATGGTGCTGATCGCCGTGCCCTTTGTCCTCGGGCCATTGCGGGACACCGGCGCCGGGCAGCGGCTGTTTGTCGGTGTGCTAATGGGCATCGGGTTCTATGTGTTCAATGAGGCCGTGGTGAGCATGGGCATGGTGTATCGCTGGCCCCCCTTGCTGGCGGCATTCATGCCAGTGGTGGCTCTGTTGATGCTGGCCAGTTGGCGACTGCAGCGGCATCGCGTGGCCTGATTTTTCCGGTGCCGCCGGGGCGAGCCGGCGGTATTATTTCGTGGGCACCGGCGCGCTGGGGGCGCGTCGTGGACAACAACACACTTAACTAGCGGGAGACACGCGATGCATGCCATGGACCCCAAGGCTTCACCCCTGGATTGCTTCTACTACTGGGAGCGGGCCCAGCCGGACCGGCGCTATTTCACCCAGCCCGTGGCCGATGGCCGCATCGTCGAATACACCTGGCGCGACGTGGGTGAGCAGGCCCGGCGCATGGCTGCGCACCTGCAATCGCTGAATTTTCCACCGCGCAGCCAGATCGCGCTGATGTCGAAAAACTGTGCGCACTGGATCATCGCGGATTTGGCGATCTGGATGGCAGGCCATGTCAGCGTACCGCTCTATCCCACACTCAATGCGGATACCGTGCGCTATATCCTCGATCACAGCGAGGCGCGACTGCTGTTCGTCGGCAAGCTTGATGACTGGGAGACAATGCAGCCGGGCGTGCCAGCCGAGCTGCCCTGCATCGCCCTGCCATTGGCGCCGCCGACGGACTATCTGGCCTGGGACGACGTCATCGCCACGACCGAACCGCTGGCCACCCAGACTGATCGTGCGCTTGATGACATGGCAACAATCGTCTACACCTCCGGGTCGACCGGTCAGCCGAAGGGTGTGATGACCAGTTTCCGCGCCATGGCCAACGCATCGATTGGTTTTGCCGACATCATGACGCTGGATTCCACCGAGCGAATGCTCAGCTATTTGCCGCTGGCGCACGTGTTCGAGCGCTGGGTGGTGGAGGTCAATTCGCTGCGCTACGGCTACGAAGTGTTTTTTGCCGAGTCGCTCGATACCTTCCTCGCGGACCTGCGGCGGGCCCAGCCGACCATCTTTGT
>JBDNBC010000028.1:0-5709 GCA_039768115.1 Oceanococcaceae bacterium | reverse complement strand
GGTGACGCGGCTACTTGGTGTGCAGGCCCGCTGCCGTGATCTTGGGCCCGTCTGATTGGCCCTCGAAATCCACATGACACCTGTACGGCGAAAACCCGTTCCGACAATCTGATCGGGTCCATGCGCAGCGAACCACACTAATATCCAAATCGGTTCCGAACAGAGCGGCCCGTGACAATCTCCGCGCCCCCGACAGCTCGGCTGGTACATGTTCCAGTAACCAGCGCCTATGCGACCCCCTTGCACGTCTATGACCCGGCAATGCCTGCACGCGGTGCCGTTGTGGTTCTGCCTGCGCTAGGGCTGGCGGCTCGCTTTTATCGGCCTTTGGCGCAAGCGTTGGCAGCGATCGGTTTTTTTGCGGTGGTGCTGGAGCCACGAGGGCATGGAGACAGCCCATGGCGACCCGACAGACATTGCAATTACGGGTTCGCCGAATGGATACGCGAAGACATTCCGGCAGCCGTCAATCAGGCGCGACTGCACAGTGACAAACCGGTTGTGCTGGGACACAGCCTCGGCGGCCACCTTGCGGCCATGTTTGCGGCCGATCGCCCGGAAGCGGTTGGCGGACTGGTGTTATCGGCCTGTGGATCGCCGTGGCGGCAGGCCTATGCCCTTGGCACGCGACTGCGCGTCGATTTTCTGCGCCATTTCGTGATCCCGCTGTCCGGCGTCATGGGCTATTACCCCGGCGACCGGGTGGGATTTGGGGGCCGCGAGGCCCGGCGGCTCATGCAGGACTGGAGCGCTCTGGCGCGAACGAACCGCTACCGCGCGTACGGAATCGACATCGATTATGACGCTGCACTGCGAGACTTTTCCGCGCCTGTACTGGTCATGCGCTATGCCGACGACCCGTACGCGCCGCTCGCAGCCGTGGCCGCCGTACAGCAGAAGCTGCATGCGGCCCCGGTCTCCCACATTGTTCTGGATGAACAGCAACTCGGTGCAGCGGCAAACCACCATCGCTGGGTGCGCCAGCCGCGAGCGCCCGTCGACTGCGTGCACCAATGGATGCAGAGCAACGGCCTGATCCTGTGAGCTGGGCTTTTCTTGCAGGCGGCGTCAGAGGCTCACACAAGCCCCGACGTCGGGGTTTCTGTCGTCGCCACGCTGGCCCCATCAGATCAGGGTCAGCGTACGCATTCCCACCCAGCTCATGCCGGCGATGCCCACCGCATACAGCGCCGCATACGTCGCGGCAGCACGCCAGGCCGGTGGCACGGCCAGAGCCCGCGCTCCCACGCCGAGCATCACCAGAGCCAATGCGAACCCGACCTGCCCCAGCTCCACGCCCAGATTGAACAGCAGCAGGGCCGGCCATTGCGCCATGGCCGGCAAACCAATGGCCGCGAGCGCGCCGGCAAAACCCAGGCCGTGAACCAGGCCGAAAACGAACGCCATCAACACGGGTTGGCGCAGGCTGAGACCGGGCCGAACTCCCGGCCGGCGCAGACGCAGCAATTCAGCTGCCAGCAAGCTCAGGCTCAGGGCAATCAACACCTCGACCGGCCCGGCCGGCAGCGTCCAGCCCCCGATCAGCACACCGGCCAGACTCACGGTGTGAGCCAGCGTAAACCCGGTCAGCGCCCACAGCAGCCCCCATCCGGGTGAACACAACCACAGCAGAAATACAAACAGCAAATGATCCCAGCCACCAAGGATGTGCTCGACCCCGAGCGGTAGATAGCGTTGCACAGGCACCGGCGTCGGCGTCGCAGCCAGGCGGGCTTCGGGCTGGGCCCGGGTCAGGCCCAGATGCGCCGTGCCTTCAGGCCAGCGAATTTGGAGCAGCGCGTCAGGAACTGCCGGACCGAGGCCGCGCACCGCGACAGTCGCGCCCACCCAGCCCTGCGCGCAATGGTAGATCCAGTGCCGATACACACGCTCCTTGTGGGGCATACGCGATTGCAGTTCCCGCGTGCACTGCGCATCCACCGCCAGCTGAATCGCCCCCGCCGCCCGCACCGGGGTATCAACCTGTACATGCCAGGTGCGGGCCTGCGCACCCGCCTGCGGGTCCGGCGTGGCCACCACCACCGCCATACCCAGCTCATGCGCCGCCGCGGGCATGGCCAGCATCAGCAGCACCGCGGCCAGCAGCAGGCCGCCAATTCCATGCGCTCGACGCCCCCGACCGCGCATCACTCCGCTCTTCCGTCAATGATGCGATAGCGTGCCCGCCACGACGCCAGCTGCGCGTCCCGCTGCGCCTGTCGTTGCTGTTCCCGCCAGTCGACGATCACCTGGTCACGGACGGCTGATAACGGGCGCGGCCGCACGGGAGTGACATCGGTCACTTGCAGTAGATGCCAGCCCAGACCCGACTCGACCGGCCCTATCCATTCGCCAGTGGCGGCAAACACCGGCGTCGCCAGGACTTCACCGTAGCGCCGGCGCAGCATCTCGGCCGTCTGCCCCTGCAGATGCTGTAGCGCGGGCAGCGGCTCGCCGGCAACGGCTTCCGCCCCGGCGACGCCGGCCTGCACACGCTGTGCAACGCGCTCCAGCGCCTCCCTGGCTTCAGTCGTCAACAGGCTGCGCGGTACGAACACCTGGGTGATGTCTCGCCGCTCGGCGTCGGCGTAGTGCGCCTGCCGGGAGGCATACCAGCTCGCCAGCTCCGTCTCAGACGGGGTGACCCGCGCGTGTTCGGCATCCAGCAGGGCCTGCATCTTCATCTGCAACTGGCGCTCGATCAGGCTGTCGTTGCGCTCCAGCCCCCGCCGCCGGGCCTCGGCAATCAGCAGCGCGCGATCAATCCAGGCCTCGCGGGCGTCGCCTGCCAAATCCGCCGGAACCACAATGGTGTCGACTGACGCTGCCTCCTCGCCCGATGACCAGAGGGAGCCCAGCCCCAGCAGCAGCGCCGCGGCGACAACAAATTGCAGCAGCGGCTCGGCCGCGACAGCACGCCAGCTCACGGCTCATACCAGACCGGCGACGCCCAGGCCCGCTCTTCGATGGTGTCGAAGCGCGGCTCCCCGCGAAAGACACCGTCTTCCATCGTGATGGCGCAGCAACCTTCGTAGCCCTCTTCCGGCGTACCGGGCGCGAAGGCCCCGTTGGTCGGGTCCAGCAGCCCACAATCGATGTTCTGCTCCGCGCGGCAGATCCAGGCACTCCAGCGGCAGGACGGCACTTCACGCACGCGGGCATACCAGTAAGCATCGCGACTGGCATCGAAATCGCTGTCCTGCCAGCGCAGGCACAGGCTTTCCGGATGGCCGTCGACCGGCACGGCGCAGGTCGTCGGATCAGGCCGGCGCACCGGCCGGCTGGTGCGCTCGATGCCATCGAAAAACCGCACCTTGGGCTCGTCATTGCCATCGAGATAGCCCTTGATCAGGTCGATCTGCTGCAGCGGTGCGCCTTCCGGGTCCTGCTCGGCCCACACCGCCAGGTGCGGCCCACCTGTGGCCTGCGGGTTCGGCGGCAAGTCCCCGCCCATCGGTACCGCCGTCAGATCGGGCGCGGCGGTCAGATCCTCACCGCTGGCGAGACGTGCGCAAATGTTCTCGGGCAACGGGTCCCATGACGCCACACTGCGAATGCGCAGGCGCGGCCCCGAGGTGCCCCAGGTTTCGCCGGAATGAATAGCGTCGAAAAAGTCTTCCCGGCGGTTTTGCGGCGCCCAGACGCCCGCCAATCCACCGGGATTGAGCTGACGAGCGACGTCGACAAAGGTGCGGTTGGTGCAATTCCCGGGATTCAGCGGGTCCTCCCCCTCGGCCTCGTTGTCACAGCCCCAGAAGCCGAGCTGCTCGCGGGGGTCGTCATCCAGGACGCCACTATGCCCAACGAAGGGAAATTCCTGTGCATTGCCCGAATCGGCCGCATGCGTATCCAGCGCCGCGGTGATGTTGAGCCGGTAGGGGTTAACCCCCAGCGTCTGGCGGATTTTCTGGCCCTCGACCATCGCGTAGCGGTAGTAGTCGAGTGGGCTGCGGCAATTGCCCGTGGTGTCACCGCCCGCGGCGGGGCGTGACCGACCATCCGGGCCGGTGGTCACACACACAGGGACCACCGAATTGCCCGGATCACCCAGCCCGCAAAACGCAGGGTCGTTCCACGGATCTCCGGTGCACAGATCGGCACAGGCGGGCGGGTCGTCCGCCTGGCCGCGACAAATGCTGTTATCCACTTCGAACACGCAGCCCGGGTCAAAACTCTCGTCATTGGCCAGGTAATTCCCGCTCAAACCCGCGGCGCACTCGGACTGCCCCTTGTGCTGAGTCATCTCGAAGCTGCGGTCAATGCGGCGGCGCAACAGCGCATCGGCTTCAGTCATCGGAAAATAGATGTCCGTGCCCCCGATCTTGCGCCCCAGCGGCGCGCCGCCGAGGTCACCCATCACGGTCGCGCCCGCCGCTTCGCCGCCGGGCAGAAACATGCGGCCGTCCGAGCGGTTGCTGTTGTGGACGATGGTCAGCACATCGCATTCGGGGCGATCCACACATGCCCGCTGCAGATGATCGAAGAGGTTCCAGTCATCGTTGCCGTTCTGCGGCAGCAGCGCCGTTGTGAACCCCACCGCCGGAAACACATCCAGCGGCACCGTGCTGGCATCGCCGCGAAAGATCACGTTGCGGTGAAACATCTGCGACAGCGAATTGGAGGTGTATTCGTACCCGTGCAGCGTTGAGTAGACACACGGCTCGTACTCTTCATCGTTGATCTGCTTGGTTTGTTGCCAGGGCAACACCGAGGTCGGGAGGTCGGCAACCAGCGACTGCAGCAACTGCGTTTGAAAGGGGGTATCGCCGGCGGCGATGCCGCGAATGTCGTCACGAATGCCCTGTCCGATCAGCTGATCGCAGAGCGCATTGCTGCCCGGCACCTGCTCGCACAGCGTGATGAATCCGCCCAGGAATTCCGCATGATCGGTGACCGCATTGAAATCCAGCGGCCGGTCGAGCGTGATCTCGCGGGCCGGGGTGAACACATCCTGTGACCCCAGCCCGGGCAGCGGCAGCGGGGCCTCACCCTTGGCAAAGCGGTGCGCCATCCGTGGGTCGGTCAGGGCATTGAAAAAATAGGCGTCCAGCGAAAACGAGGTGTGGGTATGCAGGTCACCAAAGTAGGCATTCTTGAAGCCCGGCCGCGCGTCGGCGCAGCCGGTCAACTCACCATCACCTGGGGCCGGGCCCTCCCCCACAATACTGGTATCGGGCGCCCCGGCGTTCTCGGACAGCGGGCGGCCTCCATCACAGGCGGCCGTCAGTAGCAGGCCGAGCAGCAGACTGGACTGCAGCGCATGCCCTGCGCAACGGCGTGACGCCAGCTCAAGCAAAGTGATCATGGGGTGTCTCCTCTTCAGTCCATCCGTCGCCCGCAGGCGCCGGTCAAAACGTCCAGCGCACGCTGAATGCCGCAAAGTCGCGATCGCGTCGCGCGCTGGCTCCGCCGCCGCCGGTAAAAATGGTGGCCGCGAGGGTGCTGGACAGGTTATCGGCGAGGCGCACTTCCAGCGCCGTCGACAGCTGCTTGCGGCCCTCCACGAAATTCTCGATTGGCAACGGCCCGCGGCCCTCGATATCCCAGAAACCGACGGTCGTCACCTTCAGCCCCCAGTCGAACGGCAAAAGACGGGGATACTCCAGCACCATGGCCAGCCGCGCACCCCAGCTCCAGGGTGTCGCGAACAGATCGGTAGTCTGCGTCGGGTTGATGCGCACGGTGTTGGGCTCGCCGCTGGGGTCGCCG
>JBDNBC010000027.1:0-4997 GCA_039768115.1 Oceanococcaceae bacterium | reverse complement strand
AGCTGGGCGTGCCCAGCATGCCGCGCGCCGCGGCCGCGGCGGCATGGTCGGTGGCGCTGGGGTGATCGTCCACTTCCAGGGCAGCAAACAGCTTGGCCAGGACCCGTGACGGCTCGCGGGCCAGATCTTCATAGGCCACATCGTTGGGCGCGGCGGTGCCCAGCGCGAGCTGGGTATCCATGACCTGCTCGAGCGTGCACAGCAGGGTCAACGATTCGTCGAGCGACCAGAACCCCTGCGTCCCGCGGCCGCCCAGGTCATTGAAAAAGCAGCTCACGGCAGCATCACGCAGGTCGCGCCGCGTGCGAATGATGGGGGCATGCGGGAACAGCGCCCGAATCAGCGGCAGGCGCAGTGCATTGAGCGGATTCTTGTCGACGATGCGGGCATCCGCGCCTCGGCCGGGGCGGCGTTCGTCGGCGAGGCGTTGGTAGTCCTCGCGCAGTATGCGCGCATGGTCTGGCTGCAAATTACCGAGATTTTCCGGGTACGGCCGGTTGGTGAGTGTCTGCAGACGCGGCAGCAGCGCTTCCAGCAGGGGCTCCTCGCTCAGCACGTGAAGTTGCGGGTGGACATCGAGGCAGACGTCCAGCAGGGTGCTGCCGGAACGCGGGGGACCGATGAGAAAGATCGGGCCGGACGCCTCCTCCCCAGGGGCGGCCGGGGCAGGGATGTCAACCTGTTCGGCGACAAGTTGCGTGAAGATGTCATCGGCGCCAGCGCGGCGTTGCCGAGCGGCGCTATTGGCCTGGGTGGCGACAGTGAATGCGGCGTCGTACTGCTGTAACCGGTCGAGCAGGCGCGCGCGCTCGAACGCGATGTCGATGGCCAGGTCCGGATCGCCGATCGCACGGGCCGGCAGGGTATTCAGGGCGTCCTGCCAACGTCGTTCGCGAATCAGCAGGCGGGCCTCGATCAGGGTGGCCAGTGGATGATGGCGCGCCGGTTCAGGCAGCTGTTGCAGGCAGGAGCGGGCGTCCTCAGGGCGGTTGGACTGCTCCAGTACCAGGGCCTGCTGCAGCTGTGCTGCCGCGTTGTGTGGCTCCAGGCGCAGTACGGCCTTACAGCTGGCCAATGCCGCAGGCGCGTCACGAAGTGTTGTGCGCACCTGGGCGCAAAGCATCTCTTCCTGCGCCGTCGCGCGCTGGCCTTCCGTGCTATCGCAGGCCGCGCGCGCCGCGTCGGCATGGCCGCCGCGGGCCAAGGCCAGTGCGGCGGCAAGGCGCGCTTCGGTGAATTGCGGGGCCACCTTCGCCGCGGCATACAGGGATTCGGCCGCGGCGTCCCAGCGCCCGGCCTCAAGCTGCGCCAGGCCCAGTGAGTGCCAGGCCATAGCCGACTGTGGCGCCAGCTGCGTGGCAGTGGCCAGAGTAGCCAGTGCGGCAGAGAGCTGGCCACGCTCGCGCTGCAGATTGCCCAGATTCAGTCGCAGTGCCACTGAGTCGGGGTACTGGCGCAGCTGGGTGTGCAGTAGCGCTTCGGCGGTGGTCACATCGCCCCGGTGTCGCAACAGCATGAACCGGAGCAACTGCCAGTCCAGATGACGATCCGCCGGTGCGATGCGCTCCAGGGCCTTTTCGGCAGACGCGATCTGCCCCGCGGCCAGTGCGGCGCGGGCATTATCGAGAGCGGAAGGTGACGACGTATTCAGGCGAATTCCGTGCCCCAACCCGGGCAGGCGTGCAGATGATCCTCAAGAATAACCACCGTGGCTGAACCCGGCAGCGATTTTGCGATCAATGAGCCATGACGACCGCTGATGCAAAGCCCGCGACTTCAACCACGCCCGAGACAGCCTCGCGGGTGCGCAAGGGGCAGGTGCTGCGCGATGACGTCCGGGAGCGACAAACCTCGCACTGGGATCTCGATGCGATGACCCAGGCTGAGCTGGAGGATACGTTTGCGCGCGGTCGCGATTGGCACCCGCAGCCACAATGGCGGCGCTGGCTGCGGGCGTTCCTTGTGACGTTCGCAATTTTCGCCGGTCTGGCGCTGCTCAACAGCATCGTTTCCCATTTGCGCGGATTGACCAGCCTGTGATCGAGGCCGCTATCCGGCCTCAGCTCGAGCGCTGACGGCGACAGCGCTCCGAGCAGTAGCGCACCTGTTCCCAGTCGCGGGCCCATTTGCGTCGCCACTGCATTGGTCGCCCGCACTGCATACAGGGTTTGCTGGGCAAATAAAGCTTACGGTGCGCCATGGAAAGTGCAGGCCAATGGATGCGATGCGATCACGCGGGATCGAGGGAGACGTCGCGCGCCTGACGCAGCCATTGTTGCAAGCGTGAGGCGAGTTGAAGGCGCTCCTCTTCGGAAAGAACGCGGCCTACTTCCACCCGTTTCGCTGAACATTGCAACTCGACCCGACTGTATTCGCCGCGATGGCGGGGCGGTTGAACGGCCACCCGTACCCAGTGGAGGGGCATGTTCCACTGTTGCTGAATGCGGCCGTGACCGCGTTCGATGTGCAGCGTCGAGCCCTCAATGCGAAGCACTTCACGAAATCGGTTCTGGTGCAGAGCCCAGGCAAGCCCGCCCGCGAGGCAGAGCATTTCCAGCCCGGCGAACGGCAGCAGCATCCAGAAACCACGCCAGGCCCAGAACCCGGCAATCCCGAAACTGACGATGCACATGCCGAGCAGGAACCGCAACGCCAGTCGCCCATCCATGGAGGCGTTGGGCATGATGACGATGCATGAGGTTGGCGAGTTCGAGTGGCTCATGCGTATAATTTTAGTACATATTGTTTATATACATTATGTGTTCGTCATTCGGCGGTAAAGGGTTAACGGTCTGTGTGTATATCTCGTCGGGTGTCGTCACACACCCGAACGCAAGGGGTGGGGCGCATGCGCGAACGCAGGGATTTCAGCGAGGAAATGTCATGGTGAAGGTGGCGGTTCAGCGGCGCGTTACAGCGACGCTGTCATTCGCTGGTCTTGAAGCGTCTGCTAAGGTCATCGGTGAGTCTGGCAGGGAAGGCATATGCCGAGGATGACAGCAGCAGTCGAGACCGGCGCGGTGGTGCAAAGGCCCGGCCCGGCCCCCGGTCTCGCTGATCGATTTGCGCGGGTGCGGCAGCAGACAACCACGCTTGTAGCCCCCCTGTCGCCAGAGGATTGTGCGATCCAGACGATGCCGGACGTCTCCCCAAGCAAATGGCATCTGGCCCATACCAGCTGGTTTTTCGAAACCTTCGTGCTCGTGCCGCATCTTGGCAACTACGCGCTTTTTGATGCGCACTATGGCTACCTGTTCAACTCGTATTACGAAGCGGTGGGTCCCCGGCACGCGCGGCCGCAACGCGGTCACCTGTCACGCCCCTCGCTCGCCGACGTGTTGCGTTACCGGCGGCATGTCGATGAGGCCGTGCAACGGCTGCTTGGCGATACGCCGGATCCGGCGCTGGAGGCTCTGGTGATGCTCGGTTGCCAGCATGAGCAGCAGCATCAGGAGTTACTGCTAACCGATATCAAGCATGTACTGGGGTCGCACCCCTTTCCGAGCGCCTACCATGCGCCAGCGGTCGATGACGCCGGTTCACGGCCGGACAAGCCGCCGCTGACGGTGGTGGAAGCGCCTGCGGGCTGGCGCGTGCTGGAGGGCGGGCTGGTGTCCGTGGGAGTGGATGCGGCGGTGGATTTTGCCTTCGATAACGAATCTCCTGTACATCGGGTCTGGCTCGAACCCTATGCCCTGGCGACGCGGCCGGTAACCCAGGGTGACTGGCTGGACTTCATGGCCGATGGTGGGTATCAGGACGCCCGGTTATGGCTGTCCGATGGCTGGAGCTGGGTACAACAACATGCGATCACGGCGCCGCTGTACTGGCAGCAGCGGGATGGCCGCTGGGCGCGCTACGCGCTGACGGGATTGGTCGATATTGACACGCCCCATGAGCGGGATCGGCCGGTTTGTCACATCAGTTTCTACGAAGCCGCTGCTTTCGCCCAGTGGAGCGGAGCCCGGCTGCCCACCGAGGCCGAGTGGGAGCACGCCGCGCGGCAGCGCAAGGATGGCCCTGCTGCGGATGCGATGGCGTTGCCGGGCGATTTTATGGAGAGCGGTCGCTTCGATCCGGCGCCATTGAACGCCCAGCACCCCGGTTGCGCCCACGACTTCGCCTTTGGCGGCGTCTGGGAATGGACCCAGTCCAGCTACGCGCCATACCCGGGATACCGTCCTCCCGACGGGGCGCTGGGGGAATACAACGCCAAATTCATGGCCAGCCAGATGGTCCTGCGCGGTGGGTCCTGCGTGACACCGCAGGATCACCTGCGCCTGAGCTATCGCAACTTTTTCTATCCCCACCAGCGCTGGCAGTTCACCGGCCTGAGGCTTGCTCGCGATGACTGACAATACGGCCCGTTCTCTGGTTGCTGAAGACCTGCCACTGCGGGAGGAAATCGTCCGGGGCCTGAACGGCAGCCCGCCGGCGTTACCGAGCCGTCTGTTCTATGACGACCGCGGTGCGCGCCTGTTCGAGCGTATTTGCACCTTGCCCGAGTACTACCCGACACGCTGCGAGCTGGAGATCCTCGCCCGGGCGCTGCCCGAGATTGCCGCCAATCTGGGTCCAGGCTGCGAAGTTATCGAGCCGGGAAGTGGCGAAGGCATCAAGACCCGCCGCCTGCTGGCCGCGCTCGACGCGCCCCGGTTGTATCAGCCGCTGGATGTGGCGGCCGAGCAACTCCGTGAGGCGGCGGCTCGACTGCGCACGCACTTTCCGGCGTTGACGGTGGTGCCGGTCGTGGCGGATTTCACCAAACCCCTGCATTTGCCCGCGGCGGTGGGGCGGCGGGTGTTCTTTTTCCCGGGGTCGACGATCGGCAATTTCCCGCCGCAGATGGCCGAAGAGCTGTTGGCCAGCTGGCATGCCGATGCAGGCCCGGAAGGCCAGCTGCTGATTGGCGTTGACCTGCGCAAGGATCCGCAGGTGTTGCACGCGGCCTACAACGATGCCGCCGGAGTCACGGCGGCATTCAATCGCAACATTCT
>JBDNBC010000026.1:0-3541 GCA_039768115.1 Oceanococcaceae bacterium | reverse complement strand
GACTCCTGTTTTTCACTGGGTATCCCGCCGCCTGATCCGGGCCGAGCCGCGCTCGCCGGAGACCGCGGCTCGGCATTTCCGCCGGGTCTTGCGCCGGGTACGCCTGCCGACGCTGATGGCGCCGCAGGTCACGCAGGCGGAGCAGCAGATCGGGGGCGTGCCCTGCCTGATTCTGACGCCGCCGGAGGCGGTCAATACGCTGCTGTATATCCACGGCGGGGGCTTCGTTGCGGGAGACCCGCTGACCTATCGCAACATGGCCAGCCGGCTGGCGCGCCAGCTCAATGCGCGGGTCGTGCTGCCCGACTACCGCAAGGCCCCGGAGCATCCGTTCCCGGCACCCAATGACGATGTGCTGGCGGTTTACCGGGCGCTACTGGACGACGGCGTCCGGCCGGAGCGCCTTGTGGTGGCAGGCGACTCGGCCGGCGGCAGTCTCGCCCTGAGCTTGTTGCTGGATGCGCGAACGCACGGCCTGCCGCAACCGGCCGCATGCGGTTTACTGTCACCGGCAACCGACCAGAACTACCGCTTTGGCAGTCATGTGCGTTTCGATAACGTCGACCCGATGCTCAGTGCGGCGCTGATCGAGCAGCTACAGGGGGCTTATGTGCCTGATGTGCGTCAGCGGCAGGACCCCCGGGCATCCCCGGTGTATGGCGACTGGCACGGCTGTGCGCCGCTGGCGATTCTGGTCAGCAGTGACGAGTGCCTGTATGACCAGAGCCTGCGGCTGGCCGCGCGGGCGCGTCGGGCCGGCGTGTCGGTGACGCTGCGCAGCGAGCCCGGACGGATCCATGTCTGGCCGATCTTCGTGCCGCTGCTGAAAGAGTCCGCGCCCAGCCTGCACTGGCTGGGAGAGCAGTTGAGCCGGCGTCTGCCCGGTTGATGGCGGTATGCGCGGTCATGACTCGAGAAGCTCACAGACCGTGGCGTACAGCGCGCGGTTGAAGGCCGCACGGGGAAAGCGGTTGCGGCCGAAATTGAAGGTGCGATAGCTCACCGCCCAATGGTGGGCGCGGACCACGCCGAGATCATGCTGCCGGGATGCGGGCACGTGGGGCAGCTCCGGCAGGCGGGCGTCCCCCCAGGCGACCTGGCCGTCATTGAGCGGTGTGATCGGGTCGGTCACCCGGGCCTGCCGATACATCGCCAAGTCATCGAGGTTGAATTGCCACCAGTGGCGCCGGTAGTCGGCCAGTGGCAGTACGGCAGCGATGGACAGATATTGCAGGTCCGCAGGCAGATCCGTGCTCCACTCCGCAAGCGCCGCCTGACGTTCTGCATGGCCCAGCGAGCGCACGCCATCGAGCATGTCGGCCCGGAGTTGGGGCGTGCCGAGTCCGATCAGGCGTGCCAGCAGCGGATGCCGTTCGGCGAAGGCGACCACCTTGGTCATCGACAAAAAGCGGGGATGCGCTGACATCACATCGTCGGCCAGATACGAGCCTTGGATATCCCCGCACAGCGAGACCATCGCGGCCATGGATTCCCGCACGGCGCCCGCGTCGAGTTCACCCCGGTTCAACCGGGCCAGCAGCTCCAGCGCCAGCGGCGCGCCGTTGCTGTAGCCCACCAGAATCAGTTGGCGACCCTCCCGGCACCATTGCTGTACGGATGTCGACTCCCGCAGCAACTGCGCGATGCCGGGCACGATGATGCGAGCGTGGGCGTTCGAGCGTGGGTAGCCAACGTAGGCAATCGGCAGGCCATCGGCTCGGCCGCGGTGGCGCTCGCTGCAGGCGCCATGGTCACCGGGTGTGAGGTGGACCAGGTGATGGGGCGAGTCGGTGTCATCCACCACTTCATGCCAGGAGCGATGGCGCAGCGTTTCGTGCGTGAAGCCGGGCAACAGCAGCAAGGCCGGGGCCGGGCGGGTCGTGTCGACGCGCGCGGGTATTACTGTCGGAGCATCCATCTGAGACGCGAGCTCGTCGGCGCCGAGCGCGAGCCGGGACAACATTGTGTGGCGGGATTCCGTACTCGCCGCAACAGCGTCGTAGTCACAGGGCCGCCAGAGATGGCGTGCGGCTTCGGCCGGCGTCAGCCCGGAGGCGCCCATCTGCCGGACGAAGTGCCGAAAAAACCGCTGGCTGGCCGGTGTGGCCGCCGATGCCTCGGTGGCGGCCATTGGCGATGTGGTGCTGGTCATGCGTCTCCCCCAAGTCCCGCAGTGCAACGCCTGTGCAATCTAGCGCACGGGGCGGCATTGCGCGTCGGCGACGTCCCGGTGTCAGGCGCGAGATAATCCGGGTATGTGGCTGAATATCGACCTGGGCGAGCGTGCGGACGAAGATCCGCAGCTATTTTCTTATGCCCACATTGCCAATATCGCCTGCGGCGGGCATGCCGGAGATGCGGCCTCGATGCGCGCATCCTTGCAACGCTGCCTGGCGGCCGGCACCGCGGTGTCCGCGCATCCGTCCTATGTTGATCGCGCGCATTTTGGTCGTCGGCCTCTGGCGGTTCCCTCGGCGGTCTTGCGTGATCAACTCGCCGAGCAGCTGCGGGGGCTGGTCGCGCAGGCGACGGCTGTCGGGCTTGCTGTGCGCATCATCAAGCCGCATGGGGCGCTTTATCACGCCGCGCAGGCGCGCAGCGATATCGCCGAGGTGCTGATCGATGCCGCATACGGCGCACTGGGTTCAAGCGTGGCATTCATCGGGCCGGGTGACGGCGCCATGCGCGCCCAAACGCAGGCCCGTGGCGGGGCCTATCTGGTCGAGGGTTTTGCGGATCGCGGCCGGCGTCGGCGTCCGCAGGGGGGCTGGGAACTGATTCCACGCGGTGAACCGGGAGCCGTGCTGGCCGATGCCGCGGCTGTCGTTGCGCAAGCCGAAGAGCTGCGTGCCGAAGGCGGGATCGACACGCTGTGTCTGCACGGCGATCACCCGCGGGCAACCGAATGTGCGCGACGGCTGCGCGCCCGTCTCGACGCGCTGGGTGTGGGGCGATGGCCAGGGTCGGTGATCGCGGCCGCGTCGCCGGGGCACCGTCGCGCGACATGAAATCCCCTGTCGTGCCGACCTGGCTGGGCGACAGCGCGCTGCTGTTCCCCCGCCCGACGAAAGTCTCCAGCGGCGCCCTGCAGCAGGCAGCGATGGCCTGGCCGGGCGTGCGCGATGTGGTCATTACCGCCGACGACGTGGCGGTATATTTCGATCCGCGACATCCGCCGCGGGATTGGGCTTCGTTGCCCGCGCGTTTATCCGAGGCGGCCCACACCCGGGTGACTCCGCCGCGTCTGCACAAGTGCCCGGTGATTTACGACGGTCCGGACCTGAACGCGTTTGCGGCGGCCTGTGAAATGCCGGTAGCCGAGGTCATTCGTCGTCATAGCGCCGCGGAGTACCGTGTGGCGATGCTGGGATTTCTGCCGGGGTTTGCCTACCTCGACGGGCTCGACCCCCGGCTGATTCAGCCGCGCCGCGCCGCGCCGCGTGAGCGCATTGCACCCCATTCGCTGGCGGTGGGCGGGCCCTACACGGCGGTGTATCCGTGGCCATCGCCCGGAGGCTGGCATTTGCTTGGCCGGGCCCTG
>JBDNBC010000025.1:0-4102 GCA_039768115.1 Oceanococcaceae bacterium | reverse complement strand
GAGGGCACTATCCGTATGGTGCCGGGCACCCGAATCGACAGCGATACCAACGATGCGCTGGCCGCGTCCCGGAGCAACAACACGCCGGAAACCGCGCAGTGGCTGACCAACACCGGTCGCGTAGGCGGTTATGTCGCCGCAGACGGGGCGGGTGAGCCGGGAGCCACGCAGCCGGGCGGCGACGTGATCGACGGTTATCGGTTGCAACTGGCTGCCGGGCAATGGGTGAATCTGTACATCAGCGACCCGGATCGCCTGCGCGGTGACCTTGATCTGGAGCTGTACGACGCCCAACTGAACTACATCGGAGGTTCCTACGCGCCGGGTGACTCGCCGACCGAGTCGCTGTCCGCGCCAGCCACGGGGGAATATTTTGCGGTGGTCATTGCCTACGCGGATGACCAGGCCGGCATCGCCAGCGCCTCCAACTACATCCTCGAGGTCGGGACGACAGCGGCGGCGCAGCATGCGATGCACACGGCGGCGGACATACTCCCGCGCGAGGCCGTGGTGCTCTTCCATGAGCAGCGCGCGAAAGCATTGGGCCCGGCCGCGGACCGCGCCCGCCATTTGGGGATGCGGCACGCCGGCGGCGCTCCCGGCCGTGCCATGCGCTTCGTGATGCCGGAGGTGTCGTTCAAGGCGGCCCCTCACGGGGCGCTGGGGCTCATACCGCCCGCCTATCAGGACTCCGTGGCCACGCTGCGAGCCATCAAGCGGGTGGCGGCCGACCCGACTGTCAGCAGCGCCGAGCCCAACCCGCGCCGGCATCTGCGGCGGATTCCCAATGACCCCCTCTATGACCGGCAGACGCACTACCCGCTGATCAATCTGCCTGAGGCCTGGGATATCACGACGGGGTCGCCGGAGGTCCTCGTGGCCATCATCGATACCGGGGTGCTGATCAATCATCCTGACCTGGCCGCCAATCTCGACGTTAACGACCCCGATGGCGTCGATTTCATCTCCCAATCGTCGGTCGCCAATGATGGTGATGGTGCGGATCAGGATGCTGACGATGCCGGGGATGCCGGCAACCCGGATGGCTCGGCGAGCTTTCACGGCACACATGTGGCCGGAACGGTGGCTGCGGTGGGTGACAACGGCACCGGCGTTTCCGGGGTCTGCTGGACCTGCCAGATCATGCCCTTGCGGGCGTTGGGCGTGGACGGCGGCAGTGGCTTCGATATCAACCAGGCGGTGCGCTACGCCGCGGGTCTGGCCAATGATTACGGCATTCTGCCAGCCAGGCCTGCCGACATCATCAACATGAGCCTGGGCGGGGGCGGCTTTAGTAATTTCGAGCAGAGCACCTTCAATGACGTGCGCGAGGCCGGGGTCATCGTCGTGGCCGCGGCCGGCAATGCCGGTACGTCCGATTTCGCGTTTCCGGCGTCATATGAGGGGGTGATCTCGGTGGCGGCCATTGGCCCCGACCGGCAGCGCGCGCCCTACTCGCAATTCAATACGGCGGTCGATGTGGCTGCTCCCGGTGGCAATGCGCGCCTGGGGCGCGAGGCGCAAGTCGCCAGCACCATTGGCTTTGGCCGGGGTTCGCCTGCGGATGTCGACTTTGGTTTCGGCTTCCTGCAGGGAACGTCAATGGCCACGCCGCATATGGCCGGCGTGGTGGCGTTGATGAAAGCGCTACATCCCGGGCTGACGCCGGCGGCCCTCGATAGCGTGCTCATCGATGGTTCGATCGTGGACGATGCCGGGTTGCCCGGCCGCGATGACGAATTTGGCTTCGGGATCATCAATGCCGCCAAGGCAGTGCAGGTCGCCCAGGCGCTGGCATCGGGGCGGGCCGTGCCCGAGTCGCCGCGGCTGGCCGTGGCGCCGTCGACGGTGAACTTTGGTGCCGGCCTGGCGACGGCGTCGTTCGAGGCGCGCAATGTGGGTACCGGTGCCCTGTCCATCAACGGGGTGGATCCGGCCACGGTGCCCCCGTGGCTCAATGTCACCGACCAGGGTGGTGGACGATTCCTGTTGTCGGCGGACCGCGCCTTATTGCCCGGTGGCCTGTCCCAGGCCCGTCTGCGCGTGCGCTCATCGGCCAATGACGTGGATGTGCCCGTGCGCATCGAGAAGCTTGATGCAGATCGTGTGGGCGAGGACACGGCCGGTCAGCACTATGTCCTGCTGCTGCCGCTGGATGAGTCGCTGGCCACGCTGGAGGTTGCTGTGCAGCCCGTTGCAGGTGCGTACCCGTTCCGCTTCGAAAACGTTCCCCCCGGTGACTACGTGCTGGCGGCCGGTACCGATATGGATAACGACTTCATCATCTGCGACGACGGTGAGGCCTGCGCCATGTTTCCCGCCAACGGTGACCAGCGTCCGCTGCGCGTTGACGGGGATGTGGGAGGCCTCGAGCTGATGACCGATTACGAATTCGAGATTCGGCAGGCCGTGGCTGCGGACGGTTTGGGCGCGGCTTCGCCGCGGGGGGTTGCGCGTCGGCGCTAGTGCGGCAAATTCACGTCACTGCGCACAAAAAAACCCCGGCGCGAGGCCGGGGTTCTTGCACAAAAAGCGCGAGCCTTATTCGAAGACAAACATGTCCTTGTCCAGCGCCATGGTCGAGCGCGGGCCGGCGGTGATGGCCTCGGCATGGGCCTCGTTGCGCGGCAGGATACGGTCCAGATAGAACTCGGCGGTGCGGATTTTGGCCTTGTAGAACTCCGGCGTTTCGTTGCCGCCCTTTTCCAGCTTCTCGTAGGCCACGGCGATCATCTGGGCCCAGAAGTAGGCCATGGTCACGTAACCGGAGAACATCAGGAAGTCGTGGGCTGCGGCGCCGACGGCATCGCGTTCGGTGCGGGCGTTGAGCAGGATGCGCCCGGTCAGCCAGTTCCACTTCACCGCCAGTGAGGACAGGGCCGTCACATAGCGGCGCAGCACACGGCGCTTGCGCGAACCCGTGACCGGGTTATGTACGGCGCAGAACTTGAGGATCTCACCGGTAAACTCCGGCACCGCCTTGCCGCGAGACATGATGATGACCTTGCGGCCGAGCAGGTCCAGTGCCTGGATGCCGGTGGTGCCCTCATACAGCGTGGCGATACGCGCGTCGCGGACGTTTTGCTCCATGCCCCATTCGCGGATGTAGCCATGGCCACCGAAGACCTGCATTCCGAGGTTGGCGCATTCAAAGCCCAGCTCGGTCAGGAAGCCCTTGAGAATGGGCGTGAGGAAGCCGAGTTTGTCGTCGAAGATCTTGTAGGCCTGCTCGTCGCCGGAGACCATCAGGTCCGCGTATTTGGCGGCGAAGTAGAGCATGGCGCGACCGCCTTCGGCGATGCACTTCTGCTGCAGCAGCATGCGGCGGACGTCGGCGTGATAGATCAGCGCGTCGGCCGGCTTGTCGGGCTCTTTCTTGCCCGACAGTGCGCGCATCGAGCGGCGGTCCTTGGCATAGGCCAGCGAGCCCTGGAAGCCCAGCTCGGCGTGGGCCACGCCCTGGATGGCGGTGCCGATGCGGGCGGTGTTCATGAACGTGAACATGCACTCCATGCCCTTGTTTTCTTCACCGAGCATTACCGCTTCGGCGCCGTCAAAGTTGATGACGCACGTGGCCGAGGCCTTGATGCCCATCTTCTTTTCGAGCGATCCGCAGACCACATTATTGCTCTCGCCGACGCTGCCGTCGGCATTCACTTTCATCTTTGGCACGATGAACAGCGAGATGCCGCGGGTGCCGGGAGGCGCATCGGGCAGGCGGGCCAGGACCACGTGCACGATGTTCGGCGTCATGTCGTGGTCGCCGGACGAGATGAAAATCTTCGTGCCGCTGATCTTGTAGGTGCCGTCGCCGTTGGGCTCGGCCTTGGTTTTGATCTGGCCGAGGTCCGTGCCGCAATGCGGCTCGGTGAGGCACATGGTGCCCATCCACTCGCCGCTGACCAGCGGGTCGAGGAAGATCTTCTTGTGCTCTTCGGTGCCGTGCAGATAAATGGTGTTCATCGCGCCGATCGACAGACCGGGGTACATGCTCCAGGACCAGTTGGCGGTTGAGGCCAGCTCATGCTTGATCAGGCCCAGCGACATCGGCATGCCCTGGCCGCCGTGCTCGGTCGGCAGGCTCAGCGAGGGCCAGCCGGAG
>JBDNBC010000024.1:0-12475 GCA_039768115.1 Oceanococcaceae bacterium | reverse complement strand
TGCAGGCGCCGCTTGGCATAACTCTGCACGTCTTCGCGGGTGATCCGGCCCTTGCGGCCGCTGCCCTCCACCTGACGCAGGTCCACGCCAATTTCGCGCGCAAAACGGCGGATTGAAGGGCTGGCATGGGGGATGTCTTCCGGCGAGACATCGCGATTCAGCGGCGCACCCTGACCTTTGGCTGCGGGTTCAGGAGGATCGTCCTGCTTTTCGGCGTCGGCATCGGCCGCGCCCGGGTCGGGTTTCCCAGTGGGCGCGGGGCTGGCGCTGGTTTTCGACGATGCGTCTTTGGAGGCCTTTGTGTCGTCGGCCGAGTTCGCATCATCGTCTGCGCTCGAGGGGGACTCGTTACCGGCATCGGCCTCGTTGTCGGCACTGGCTTCGGGTTCGTCTTCCGCCGTGTCCATCTGCCCGATGACTGCGCCGGTGCCGACCTTGTCACCAATGGCGATGCTGATCGCCGTGATGGTTCCGGCGCACGGTGCGGGCACCTCCATCGTGGCCTTGTCGGATTCAAGCACGATCAGCGGGTCTTCCTTGGCTACCTGATCGCCCTTACTTACCAGCACCTCGATGACCGGGACCGAGTCGAAATCGCCAATGTCCGGAACGCGAATATCCATGGGGGCTCTCGTCGTTTAGCTGAGGCGGGGGTTGGGATGATCGGCGTTGATGCCATAGCGCTTGCGGGCCTTGGTCAGGTCGGCCTTGGTCTTGCTGCCGGCATCCACCAGGGCCTTCAGCGCCGCCACGGTGATCCAGTAACGATCGACCTCGAAGAAGTCGCGCAGGGCTTCACGGGTATCCGAACGCCCGAAGCCGTCGGTGCCCAGCGTGACAAAAGGCGCCGGCACAAAGGCCCGGATCATCTCCGGCCAGGCCTTGACGTAGTCACTGGCCGCCACCACCGGCCCGGAGCGCTCCTCCAGACACTGCGTGACGTACGGTGTGCGGTCCTCCCCGCCGGCCAGGGCGAGGCGCTGGCAATCCTGGCCGTCGCGGGCCAGCATGGTAAAGCTGGGTGCCGCCCAGACATCCACCGTGCATTTCCAGTCGTTTTCGAGCAGGTCGCGGGCGGCCAGCAGTTCACGAAAGATGGCACCGCAGCCCATCAGGCGCACATGGCTTTTACTCGGGCGCTCGGCCAGCGCGTAGGGATACAGGCCGCGGATGATGCCGTCCTCGACACCATCCGGCAGCGGCGGGTGTGCGTAGTTTTCGTTTTCCAGCGTCAAATAGTAGTAGTGATCCTCGTTGTCGACGTACATGGCGTGCATGCCACGCTGGACGATGACGGCGATCTCGTAGGCAAAGGTGGTGTCGTAGGGATGGCAGTTCGGTATGGTCGCCGCCATCATGTGGCTGTGGCCGTCCTCGTGCTGCAAGCCCTCGCCATTGAGCGTGGTCCGCCCCGCCGTGCCGCCGAGCAGGAACCCGCGAGCGCGCATGTCGCCCGCCGCCCAGGCCAGGTCACCGACGCGCTGGAAGCCAAACATCGAGTAGTAGATGAAAAACGGGATCAGCGGCACGCCGTGATTGGCATAGCTGGTAGCAGCCGCGATCCACGAGCTCATGGCCCCAGCCTCGGTAATGCCTTCTTCCAGAATCTGCCCGCGGATGTCTTCGCGGTAAAACGCCAGTTGTTCCGAGTCTTCGGGTTCGTAGCTCTTCCCTGATGGCGAGTAGATGCCGAGCTGGCGGAACATCCCCTCCATACCAAAGGTACGCGCTTCATCCGGCACGATCGGTACGATGCTCTGGCCGATGGATTTGTCGCGCACCAGCGACTGCAGCAGGCGGACGAAGGCCATCGTCGTCGATATCGTTCGTTCGCCGGTGCCGTCGGTCAGGCTCTTGAAGGCGTCGAGACCGGGCACCTTGAGCGGTTCGCTGCGTCCCTGGCGCTGAGGCAGAAAACCACCGAGTTTTTCCCGGCGCTCGCGCAAGTAGCGAATTTCCGGCGCGTCTTCCGGCGGCCGGTAAAACGGGGTCTGGGCGATTTCCTCGTCACTGATGGGAATATCGAAGCGGTCACGAAATTCACGCAGCGCCTTTTCGCCCATTTTCTTCTGTTGATGGGTGATGTTCTGGCCCTCGCCGGCCTCGCCCATGCCGTAACCCTTAACCGTTTTCGCGAGGATCACCGTGGGTCGGCCATCCGCGTGATGGACGGCCCGGTGGTAAGCCGCATACACCTTGTGCGGATCGTGGCCACCGCGGTTCAGGCGCTCGATATCGTCGTCGGTCATGCGCTCGACCAGGCGCGCGGTTTCCGGATACTTGCCGAAGAATTTCTCCCGCGTGAAGGCACCGCCCTTGGCCTTGTAGGCCTGGTATTCGCCGTCGACGGTTTCATCCATCAAATGTTGCAGCTTGCCGTCGCCATCGGCGGCCAGCAGCGGATCCCAGGCCGCGCCCCAGACCACCTTGATCACGTTCCAGCCCGCGCCACGGAAGACGCCTTCCAGTTCCTGGATGATCTTGCCGTCACCGCGCACCGGGCCGTCGAGGCGCTGCAGATTGCAGTTGATGACGAAGATCAGGTTATCCAGCTTTTCGCGTGCGGCTATATCGATGGCGCCCAGTGACTCGGGCTCGTCCATCTCACCGTCGCCGCAGAAGCACCAGACTTTGCGCTTTTCGCGCGGCTCCATGTCGCGGTTCTTCAGGTATTTCATCAACCGCGCCTGATAGATCGCCATGATCGGCCCCAGGCCCATGCTGACCGTCGCAAACTGCCAGAAATCCGGCATCAGCCACGGGTGCGGGTAGGACGACAAGCCCGGCGCATGGGCTTCCTGCCGGAAGCGGGCCAGCTGTGTTTCGTTGAGCCGCCCTTCCAGGTAGGCGCGCGCATAAATGCCGGGCGCGCAGTGGCCCTGGATGTACAGCAGGTCCGGCCCGTCGGGATGATCAGGGCCGCGGAAGAAATGATTGAAGCCGACGTCGTACAGCGTTGCGGCCGAGGCGAAACTGGCGATGTGTCCACCCAGCCCATCGTTCTCCCGGTTCGCGGAAATGACCGTCGCCATCGCGTTCCAGCGAATCAGCGAGCGGATTTTCCATTCCAGTGCGTGATCGCCCGGTGAGCGCTCTTCGGCGTGGGCGGGGATGCTGTTGCAGTAGGCGGTATGCGGGCGAAACGGGATGTAGGCGCCATTGCGCCGGGCACGTTCAATCAGCTGTTCGATCAACCAGTGAGCGCGCTCCGGGCCTTCACGCTGGATGACGGCCTGCAGGGCGTCAAGCCATTCCTGGGTTTCGATCGGATCGAGATCTTCCGTCGAAGTCGCCTTGGCTGCGTTGTCGCTCATGATTTCTGTCGCCCCTCACCGAGAAGGACAGTCTAACGCTCTGGAGAAGCTCTGCACGCGGGACCCATGGCAGGCCGCGATGGCGCTACTTGCCGATGCAGAATCCGGCGAAAATGCGGCCCAGCAGGTCCTCGGCATGGACTTCGCCGGTAATTCGGCCCACAGCGTCCTGCCCGCGGCGGAGCTGTTCTGCAGCTAATTCGAGCGTGTCCGCGTTGTGTAATAGCGTTACGCTATGATCCACGTGAAACATGGCCTCGCGGAGATCGTCACGATGGCGCTGGCGAGCAGAGAATGCTCCCTCTTCACTGTGGGATTGCCGACCAACCAGCGCCGACGCCAGGTGATCAAGGCCCTGCTGTGTTTTCGCACTGACAAAACATTGGCCGTTACGCAATCCTGCCGTCTCACCGGATTGATCGATCTTGTTGACCACGGACAACAGACGCGGCTGCCATTCCGGCGGGAGTGATGGCAATGGCGCGTCGTGGGCATGGATTGCCAGAATCTGATCAGCCTCGGTTGCCGCTGCATGGGCACGACGGATGCCTTCCTGTTCGATCGGGTCGTCGGTATGGGCGCGCAGTCCCGCACTATCAACGATTTTCAACGGCACGTCGTTCACCACCAGGTGCTCGCTGAGCAGATCGCGTGTCGTCCCCGCCGCGGCGTTAACGATGGCCACCTCGCGCTGGGCCAGTGCATTGAGCAGCGTTGATTTGCCCGCGTTGGGCGCTCCGACGATCAACACCGACATACCCTGGGTCAGGCGTTGCCCCTGTTCTGCTGCCTTGTCCAGATCCCGCAGTTGCTGCTGCAGATCCCGCAGTTGTGCGACCCAGTCGGCGCATTGGCCGGGGTCGATATCCTCCTCGGGGAAATCCAGCCAGGCCTCGACCTGCACTCGCAGATTCAGTAGCGCGTCAGCGATGGCGACACATTGGCGGGAAAAGACCCCCTGCAGGCTGTTCTGCGCGGCGCGCGCCGCCGCCGCGCTCTCGGCAGATATCAGGTCGGCGATGGCCTCGGCCTGGGCCAGATCCAGCTTGCCGTTGAGGAAGGCCCGCCGGCTGAATTCGCCCGGTTCGGCCCGGCGCGCGCCGAGCGCCACACAGCGTTGCACGACCTGCTGCAGCACCAGCGGGTTGCCGTGCAACTGCAGCTCAGCCACATCCTCGCCGGTAAAGCTCGCGGGGGCGACGAAGGTCAGCAGTAACCCTTCGTCGAGAATCTGGCCATCCGCTGAGCAGACCTGGGCTCGTACCGCAAAACGGGGCGTGGCCGCTTGTGAGCGCCGGCACGCCTGATCAGCAATGTCCCGGGCGCGCGGGCCGCTGAGCCGCACAATGCCCACCGCACCCGGCGTCGGCGCGGTGGCAACGGCGACGATGGTGTCAGTCACACGTACGCTCGCGCCGGCGGCACCCGGTCCGGGTCAACTGGCGTCGATACGCCGGGTAATGAACCATTGCTGCGCGATGCCAATCACGTTCGACACGAACCAGTACAGCACCAGACCGCTGGGGAAGAAGGTGAAAAAGATCGCAAGACCGATGGGCATGATGTTCATGATCTTCTGCTGCATCGGCTCCATGGTCATCGCCTGACCGGAGAGCTTTTGTTGCAACCACATCGACACGCCAAAGAGCACCGGCAGTACGAACAGCGGGTCCGGTGCCGACAGGTCATTTAGCCAGAAGATGAAGTCCGCCTGCCGCAGCTCCACCGATTCGAGCAGCACCCAATACAGTGCAATAAACACCGGGAACTGAACCAGCATGGGCCAGCAACCGGCGAGCGGGTTGAAGCCTTCTTTCTTGTACAGATCCATCATCGCCTGGTGCAGGCGCTGTCGGTCGTCTGCGTAGCGTTCCTTGATCTGCTGGATGCGTGGCGCGAATTTTTTCATGCGCGCCATCGACTTGTACTGCGCCTCGGACAACTTGTAGAACAGCGCCTTGACCAGCAGCGTGATCAGGATAATCGACCAGCCCCAGTTGCCGACCACGTTATGGATCTTGTCCATAACCCAGAACAACGGCTCGGAAATGGGCGTCAGCAGGCCGTAATCAATCGCCAGTTCCAGTCCCGGCGCGATTGCGCCCAACTCGTTCTGCAGTTTCGGTCCGATGAACAGACGCACACTGTGTTCGGCACTCGCACCGGCAGCGATATCGATGGGCTCGGCCACGTACTCGGTCAGAAAGGCACCCGGGTACGATTTGTAAGGCCGCGAGAAAAACCGATTCGCCTCATTCTGTGGCGGCAGAATGACCGCCATGAAGTAGTGTTCGAGCATGCCGGTCCAACCGCCGGTCTGCGTGATGGCCTGCGGCTCGTCCACAAGATCGTCCGCCGAATGCTTGCGGTACTTGTAACGATCATTGTCGAGTTCGTAGGTGGCGACACCGGTGAAGGTCTGCACGAAGGGCGTGGTATTGCCACCGGTGCGGGTGTCACGAACCAGGCGCCAGTACGGACTGGCCCGCCATGACGCCTCACCCTGGTTGATCAAGGTCTGGGTGACTTCGAATTCGTAGCGGCCGCGCTGGAAATGATAGGTACGTTCCACCTGACGACCGGACTCGGCATCGCCCCAGCGAAGTACCAACGTGAGCTGATCATCGTTGGCACTCAGCACCCGCTCTCGTGGCCCGTCGTAGGCCCAAGGGGTTGTGTGCAGAGGGCTGGCCCCTTCCGTACTGGCCACGCCGCTTTGCGCGATAAAGAATCGATCGCGACCGCTGCCGTCAAGCAGTTGCAGCGGCGGTGCGCCTTCAGCATTGGATGTGGGGTAATCCAGCAGACGTAGCTGCCGGATGTCCCCACCGGCCCGGCTGATGCGCGCTTCGATGACGTCCGTGCGCACCCAGATGTCCTCGGCGTCGCTATCAGCTGTCAGCGCCGGCTCGACCGTCGGCACATCGCCGTTCTGCGGTACCACGGGCGGTTCGTCACTGACGGCTGGCGTGCCGACCGGCGTGGGTGCGCCATCCAGCGGGCTGCTCGGAGCGTCGCTGATGACGGGCGCCGGCGGTGCCGACACGTCGCTCCAGCCCTGGTACAGCAAGACGCCGACAAGGGCCATGGCCGCGAGGAGAATCAGGCGGAGTTGTTCCATCAGCAGCTCAATCCGGTAACGATGTCGATGAGGGCGTGTGATATGCCGGAGGCACCGGGTCGACACCCCCGGGATGGCCCGGGTGGCAACGACTGAGACGCCGTAATGCCAGTTTGCCGCCGCGCCAGATGCCGTGATTCTGCAGGGCTTCGGCGGCATAGGCCGAACACGACGGGTAGTAACGGCAGCGCGGACCCAGCAAGGGGCTGATCAGCAGTCGGTAGACCGCAATCAGGCCCCGCACGAAGGCGATCACTGCCCGCTCAAGATATCCCACAACCGTCCCAGTGCGCGTCGCAGATCCGCTTCGTCACGGAGCGGACGCCGCGTACTGATACTGATCACGACGTCCAGCGCCGGCAGCGTCGGTGCGCGTAAACGAAAGCTCTCACGAACGATGCGTTTGATGCGGTTGCGATCCACTGCACGTTTGCGGACTTTTTTGCTGACGGCGGTACCCAGCCGGGCCATGTCGGTTCCTTCTCGCTCCGCACAGACCACGACCAGCGGTCCGATGAACCGGCGCTGACCATGACGCCACGCGTGACTATGGTCACGGCCGGTGCGCACCCTCTGGGCGGGCGTATACCGGAAGCGGCGTTTGGCCAGCGGAGCCGCTGGACTCGTCGCGCCTGAAGCGGAAATCGGGTGTCCTACTTGACCGTCAGACGATGACGACCACGCGCACGGCGATTGGCCAGAATGCGACGACCCGCTTTGGTGGCCATGCGAGCCCGAAAACCATGGGTGCGCTTGCGCTTGATGACACTGGGTTGAAAAGTGCGTTTCATGATCGTTGAACGAGAGATAAAGAACCTCGCATTATAGCGAGATGAACCTTGATTCGACAAGGGATGCAGAGGTTATCCACAAGGCGCACAATGCCCGACCGCGTCGCCGGCCTGCACAGGTTGGCGCACCCTTTAATCGATGACTTCATGACCACACAGACGGAAACCGCGTGGCCGCGCATTTTGCGCTGGCTGGACGGACAGCTGGACGAACTCGACATTGCCACCTGGCTGCAGCCCGTGCAGGCCGTTGATGCCGGCAGCGTACTGCAGCTCTACACCCCAAACGACATTGTCTGCGCGCGCATCCGCGAACAGTTTCACGATGTCCTCTTGAATGCCGCGCGCCAGTCCAGTCAAGGCCGGCTCACCCGCATCGAGGTCCTCACGGGAGACCCGCCCGCATCGCTGCGTGATAACGGATCCTCAAGTGCGGATACACAGCGCCCCACCGCCCCGCGCTACGGTGGCGGCGCACAGGTCATTGATGGCCGCCAGACCTTCACCAACTACGTGCAGGGCAAATCGAACCAGGTCGCCAAAGCGGCGGCGGAACAGGTCGCCAGCCGGCCGGGTGACGCCTACAACCCGCTGCTGATCTGCGGCAACACCGGTCTGGGCAAGACGCACCTGATGCGCAGCGTGGCCTACACCATCCGGCAGAATCATCCAGATGCCGCCATCACCCTGATTCCTGCAGAGAAGTTTCTGGCCGACCTGGTCAGCGCATTGCGCTACAACCGTACCGACGCATTCAAGCGCTTCTACCGTTCACAGCAAGCGCTGCTGATCGATGACATCCAGTTCTTTGCCGACAAGCGGCAAACCCAGGAGGAGTTCTTCTACACCTTCAATGCGCTGCTGGATGAAGGTCGACAGATCGTGATGACCTGTGACCGTTACCCACGCGAGCTCGACGGGCTGGATGAGCGGCTGAAAAATCGCTTCGCTGGCGGCATGAGTGTGTTTATTGAGCCGCCGGAACTGGAAACCCGCGCCGCCATCCTGCTCAGCAAGGCGGAGAGCGACGGGCTGGAACTCAACGAAGACGTCGCCTTCTTCATCGCCGAAAAAATTCGCTCCAACGTCCGCGAACTGGAGGGCGCGCTGCGCATGCTCAACGCGCAATACCGTCTGATTGGCGGGCCCATCACTGTGGACTTCGCTCGCACGGCGCTGCGCCACATGCTGATGAGCCACGAGCGCATGGTGACCATGGAATCAATCCAGCGCCGGGTCGCCGAGTTTTATCAGATCCGTAAAGAAGACCTGCGCTCCAAGAAACGCACCAAGACGCTGACGCTGCCTCGCCATGTGGCCATGTACCTGTGCAAGGAACTGACCTCGCACAGTTACCCCGAGATCGCTGCCGCGTTCGACAAGCGCGACCACACCACCATCCTTCATGGCTGCCGCAAGATTGCCCAGCTACGCAAGACTGACAGCGGCATGGACAGCGACCTGACCGCATTGGAAAGAGCGTTGAGTCCGTAGGGGAGGACAGCCGTCATATGCTGTGGATAAACTGTGCGAGGTCATTTACCCCATCTTTGACCACGTGTTATCCACAGTTTGCACCGCGCTGATTCCGCTGCGCGACCCGCTGCGAAATTCATCTGCAAATCATTGCCTGTAAAAAGAAATTCGGTGTTGTCCACAGCGTCCACAGGGCACTACAACCAACACAGACACAAGGAAGAGACAAGGAATATTTTTTATGAAATTCAGCTGCGAACGCGACGAATTGATTGGTCCATTGCAAACGGTGAACTCCGCCATTGAACGTCGCCAGACCATGGCCGTTCTATCCAACGTACTTGCCGAAGTTGAAGGCAATACCCTGAAACTGACAGGTACGGACCTCGAACTGGAAGTCCGTACCTCGGTACCGGTAAGCGGGGAAATGGACGGTCAGATCACGATCCCAGCGCGTAAATTCAGTGATATCTGTCGAAGCCTTCCCGAAGGCGCGCGGATTGACTGTCAGCTCAGTGAGCAGCGTCTGACAATCAAAAGCGGACGCAGCAAATTTGCATTGTCCTGTTTGCCAGCAGACGACTTCCCCACCACCGATGAAGTCGAAAATGGGCAGAGCATCGACCTCTCTGCAAAATTGCTCCGTCAGGCGTTGCAGGCCACTCATTTTGCGATGGCCGTTGCGGATGTCCGCTTTTACCTCAATGGCATGTTGTGGGAAATCGATGCGAGCAGCCTTTGCTGTGTCGCCACCGATGCGCACCGGCTGGCTAAACACACGATTAACCAGGATTGGCCGCAGATTGGTGCCAAAACGCAATTGATCGTGCCGCGGAAAGCCATCACCGAAGTCATGCGCCTGCTCAGCGATTCCGGTGAAAAGCCCGTACGCCTGTCATTCAATGAGCGGAACCTGCAAATTGACCTGGGTGTGACGCGCTTCACCAGCAAGTTGCTCGAAGGGCGTTATCCGGACTACGAACGGGTCATCCCGGGACAGTGTGATCACTGGATTACCGGCGATACGAGCACGCTGAAATCATCACTTCAGCGCGTATCCATCCTCTCCAACGAAAAATACCGCGGTGTTCGGCTCAAACTGGGCAACGACACCATGACCATCCAGTCCCATAACCCCGAGCACGAAGAAGCGGAAGAGCAACTCTCCATCGATTATGTTGGTGAAGAACTCGCCATCGGCTTCAACGTGTCCTATCTGCTGGACGCGCTCGGCGCAATTGACAACGAAAACTACAACCTGGGCTTGAGTGGTCCTGATGCCAGTGGAGTCATCAAGGTGCCCGGTCGCGAAGACACGGTTTTTGTCGTAATGCCAATGCGCCTCTGAGGATTCCGTTTTTTGCTGCCTCCCTCCGGCGGGACATCGCCAACGTTGATGGGTGGCCCGATGCGTCTCGAAACGCTTGAGCTGCAGCGGTTCCGCTGTTTTTCGTCAGCGCATTTCCAGTTTCGCGAGGGCGTAAACCTTATCCTCGGCGATAACGGAAGCGGCAAGACTTCAATTCTCGAAGCGCTCTGGTTTCTCACCCACAAGCGCAGTTTTCGCAGCGCCCGGTTTGGGCAACTGATTCGTGACGGTGACGATAGCGCCCTGGTTGTCAGCCGCTTCCACGCCCACGGGACAGCACATCGTCTCGCCTCCGACATTGGTCGTTCCGGTGTCGACATGCGCTGGAACGCGGACATCCAGCCCTCGCGGGCGCAGTTGATTGCGCATTTTCCGGCACTGTTGATTGAACCGCGTCACGCCCATGAAGCGTTCCATGAAGCAGACGCTCGGCGCCGCTGGTTGGATGAAGCGATGTTCCACGTGGAACATGAGTGCCTGGGCGCATGGCAGGCGTTCGGTCGGGTGTTGCAGCAACGAAACGCCGCACTGCAGCGATCATCGGCAGATCTGGGCATCTGGACGCAGCGGTTCATCGATGCCAGTGAACGACTGACAAGACTACGAAAAGATACTTTTCTCTTGTTGGGACGGGCCTTTGCTGACATTCAGCAGCAACTCGGTTGGGCCGAAGTGGCAGTGGATCTGGAATTTCGTCCAGGCTGGTCCGAGGCCGAGGGACTGCCGCAACACCTGCACCGCGTGAACGCCACCGAAAAGCAACGCGGGTTCACAATGGTGGGGCCTCATCGGGCAGACATTCGATTGCAAACGGACGACGGGCCGGCGCGTGACCGTCTGTCTCGCGGTCAGCAGAAAGTGGTGGCGCTATGTCTTCGTCTCGCTCAGGGGCAGCTCATGTGGCAGAACAACCGAACGCCTATCGTGCTCTGGGACGATTGGCAGTCAGAACTTGCCGAGGACACGCAGCGAGCGGCATTGGCGCTGGTGCGAAGACAACCGATGCAGGTGATTCTGTCCTCACCGCAACATCAGTGGCCAGCGGACAGCCCGCCCCCTGAACACATGTTCCACGTGGAACATCCGTAAGCAGGTCGTACGGTCGAGTATCAATAAATCGCGGTGCAAGCTGTTGAGAGTGCTAAAATTCACGGTTTAGATCAGTGATGCGCGAATGAGCAGCCCCACGGAGCAATCTCCCCGCGAATACGATTCCAGCAGTATCCAGGTACTTGAAGGTCTGGAAGCCGTACAAAAGCGGCCCGGCATGTACATCGGTAATACGGCGGATGGCTCCGGCCTCCATCACATGGTGTTCGAGGTGGTGGATAACTCCATCGATGAGGCCCTCGCGGGCCATTGCACCGGAGTCGATGTCACGATCAATGCCGATGGCAGCGTAACGGTCGCCGATGACGGTCGGGGCATCCCCGTGGATATCCATGAGAAAGAAGGCATTCCGGCAGCCGAGCTGATCATGACCACGCTGCATGCCGGCGGAAAATTCGACTCCAACTCCTACAAAGTTTCGGGTGGTTTGCACGGCGTCGGTGTCTCGGTCGTCAACGCGCTGTCATCCGAGTTGCGGCTGGATGTTTACCGCGACGGTGGACATTTCCGCCAGGAATACCGTCACGGAGCGGCCGTCACGCCATTGCAGCGATTAGGCGATTCCGCGCGCCGCGGCACCGTGCTGACCTTTCTTCCGGCGACAGAAATTTTCGGCACGATTGATTTCACTTTTGAAATTCTCGCCAAGCGCTTGCGCGAGTTGAGCTTTCTGAATTCCGGCGTGCGGATCTCGCTGACCGATGAAGCCAACAACAAGAATGAGGTGTACGAGTATGAGGGCGGCATTCGCGCCTTTGTCGAGCACCTCAACCGCCTGCGCAACCCACTGCATCCCACCATCTGCTACTTCACCGAGACCCGCGACGACCATACGGTCGAGGTGGCCTTGCAGTGGAGTGACAGCAGTCACGAAGGGGTGATGTGCTTTACCAATAACATCCCGCAGCGCGACGGCGGAACGCACCTGGTTGGTTTTCGCACCGCGCTGACCCGAGTGATGAACCAGTATCTGCAGGCGCAGGGCTTGGTCAAGCGGGAAAAGATCAACCCGACCGGAGACGATTCGCGCGAGGGGCTGACCGCCATCGTTTCGGTCAAGATTCCTGACCCGCAGTTCTCCTCACAAACCAAGGACAAGCTCGTCACGGACGGCGTGCGCTCGCTGGTCGAAGTGATTGTGTTTGATCGCGTCAAGCAGTTCCTGGATGAAAATCCGCGCGATGCACGCATTGTCGGCGAGAAAATCATGATCGCCGCCCGCGCCCGCGAAGCTGCGCGCAAGGCGCGGGAACTGGCGCAGCGCAAGGGCGCGCTGGACATCGCCGGCCTGCCC
>JBDNBC010000023.1:0-11608 GCA_039768115.1 Oceanococcaceae bacterium | reverse complement strand
CATGCCGCCGCGGCCGCGGCGCGCGGCATGCTGGGCACGCCCAGCTATGCGGACGTGACCCAGCCCATACACACCGGCCAGATTGGCCGGCACCAGTACTACGCGCAGTATTTCAGCACTGCCGACACTCCCGGCGCCGGCTGCGGAATCATTCGGCCTTTTTCGCCCGCGACTTGAACGCCGCCTCCACCAGCGGCTGATACGCGGTCGGCAAGGCCCGCTGGAAGAGGTCGATCACCTTGGCATCAGTGCCCACCAGCACGCGGCGCTTGTTCTTGCTCACCGCTTTCAGAATGATGTCCGCCGCTTCGGCGGGCGTGGTCCGGAACAGCTTCTCGAAGTCACGGGTCGATTCTTCCTTCGATTTGCCCGTCATCGCGACGATGGATTCATTCTGCCGAGCCGAGGCCGCAATGTTGGTCTTGATTCCGCCCGGATGAACGCAGGTCGCCGACACGCCGTTGTCGGCCAGGTCAAGTTCCTGCCGCAGTGACTCGGTAAAACCGCGCACCGCAAATTTGGTGGCGTTATAGCCGCTCTGCGTAGGCTGCGCGAACAGACCGAAGATCGAGGAGACATTGATGACATGCCCTTCCCCGGCCTCAATCAGGTGCGGCAAGAAGGCCTTGGTGCCATACACCACGCCCCAGAAGTTGATATTGACGATCCACTCGTATTCTTCAATGGTCGTGCCCAGCACCGTACCGCCGAGGGCCACTCCGGCGTTGTTGAAGATCATGTGAACCTTGCCGTGATCGGCCACCGTTTGCCTGGCCCAGCTCTCGACCTGCACGCGACTGGCGACATCAACCGTGGCCGAAGTCACCGTTACCGACGCACTCGCCAGCATCGCTACCGTTTCGGCTAGGCCGGCTTCGTTGACGTCCGACAGACTCAAGTGGCAACCGGCATCCGCCAGCTTCAGCGCCAGCGCGCGACCGATACCCGAGCCGGCGCCGGTAATGGCGGCCACACGGCCATCAAAGTTTTTCATCGTCATCTCCCTGCGTTATTGATTTGCGACGGCATGATTGCGGCCGCCACTATAACCGCGCCGACTCCAGCGCTTCGGCCGCCTCCATCCAGCGGGCTTCAGCTTCTTCCAGCGCTTTGCGGCATTCGCCCTGTTCGCGGGCCAGGTCGCGGGCACGCGACGGATCCTGTGTGTACAGCGCCGGGTCCGCGAGGGCGCCCTCCAGGCGCTGCAGCGCCTGTTGCTGCCGGTCCATGTCCTTTTCGGCACGCTTCAGTGCGTCGCGCAGCGGCTTTTCGCGCTCGCGCAGCTGAGCCCCCAGGCGGCGGCGCTCGGCCGCACTCAGACCCGCCTCGTCAGCCGCTCCCGCAGGGTCCGCCCGCGTGGCCGCCGACGGCGTACCGCTGGAGGCACCCGCCTCCTGCGCCAGCCAACGCTCATAGTCATCGAGGTCGCCGTCAAATTCCTCGACCCGGCCCTTGCCCACCAGCCAGAAGCGATCACTGCAACTGCTCAGCAGATGCCGGTCATGCGCGACAAGAATCATCGCCCCGCTGAACTCGAGCAAGGCCAGCTCCAGTGCGTGGCGCATGTCCAGGTCCAGATGGTTGGTGGGTTCATCGAGCAGCAGCAGGTTGGGGCGCTGCCAGACCAGGATTGCCAACGCGAGGCGGGCCTTTTCGCCGCCCGAAAACGGCGCTATGGCTTCATAGACCCGGTCGCCACGAAAATCGAATCCGCCCAGATAATCGCGCAGCTCCTGCTCGCGCACCTCCGGCGATATCGCCTGCAGATGCGCCATCGGGCTCTGCTCGCCGTGCAGCGCGTCAACCTGATGCTGATGGAAGTAACCGATGCGCAAGCGCTCATCGGGCTGCAGACGCCCCCCCAGCGCCGGCAACGAACCCGCGATGGTCTTGATCAGTGTGGACTTCCCGGCGCCGTTGCGGCCCAGCACTCCGATGCGATCACCGGGCTCCAGGCTGAACCGCACACCCTCGAGAATCGGCGCCGCGCCGGTGTACCCGGCCCGCAGCTGCTCGGCGGCCAGCAACGGTGACGGCAGGCGCTCGGGCTCGCGAAAGGCAAAGCTGAACGGTGACGACCAGTGCGCCGGCTCGACGAGCTGGATCTTCTCGATTTGCTTGACCCGGCTCTGCGCCTGTCGCGCCTTGGTGGCCTTGGCCTTGAAACGACGCACGAAGGATTCGAGATGCTCGATGCGTTTCTTCTGCGCCGCGTACACCCGGGCCTGCTGCATCATCTGCTCGGCGCGTTGCCGCTCAGCCGACGAAAAGTTGCCGTTGAACAAGGTGCCCCGGCTGCCTTCCAGGTGCAGCGTGTGGGTACAGATGCGATCGAGAAAGTCGCGGTCATGCGAGATGATCAGCAAGGTGCCCGGGTAGCGCTGCAACTCGCCGGCCAGCCACAGCACCGTATCGATATCGAGGTGATTGGTTGGCTCATCCAGCAACAGCAGGTCCGAGCGTGCCATCAGGCATTGCGCAAGGTTCAGGCGCATGCGCCAGCCGCCAGAGAACTCCGCCACAGCGCGATCCTCGTCACCGGGCGCGAAGCCCAGCCCGGACAGTAGCCTCCCGGCGCGGGCCTCCGCGGTGTAGCCGTCGATGGCGTGCAGGGTGTCGTGCGCGTGGGCCTGGGCGGTGGCGTCATTTGCGGCTTCCGCACCCGCCAGGGCCTGCTGCACGCGGCGCAGCTCCGGGTCACCGTCCATGACGAAATCGATGGCCCGCTGCGCCAGCGCTGGCGTTTCCTGTGCGAGGTGCGCGACATCCAGCTTGCCGGGGCACTGGAAATCGCCCGAATCCGCCGCCAATTCTCCCCGAATCAACGCGAACAACGTGGACTTGCCGGTGCCGTTACGCCCGGTCACCCCGACCTTCTGGCCGGCATGAATGGCCGCGGAGAATTGCTCCAGCAGCAGGCGCTCGCCGCGGCGGATCGACAGATTGGAGAAAACCAGCATCAGAAGATTATCCGTGATGCCCATCGTGGCGGCAGTGAAGGCACGTTTGGCGCACCGTGAAGATCCGCGCGCTGGAGCAACGATCGCTGGAGACAGCACATACGACGGCGAACCTGAGCCGCCCGCTGGACAGCGACACTGGCCTCGGACGCGTGCAGCTGACGGGAGGCCCGGCGCAGCCGGCGGGAGGCCGAGCGCAACCGCTCGCGCTGATGTGGAGCTAACCGGGGCTTTTCGGTTGGGCATCCTGCCCAATCGAAAAGGGCCGGACGTCCTGTCCGGCCCCGCGTTGCGGCCGGGCCCGGTCAGCCCCACGCGCTCCCGGATTGTTGCGCCCGGCCTCCCGCCGGCTACGCCTCACTGCTTCTGCCAGGCGCTCTGGAGAAAAACGCGCGGATAACCACCGCCTTCAGCCAGCGACCGCCCTCAACGCTCAGATTTCGCAGACCGCAAGCCGCGAGTCAGGTCAGTCCTTGGCCGCGGTGTACGCGTCAATCGACTTCTGGATTTCTTCCTTGGCCTTGTCCGCACCAAGCCAGCCAGTCACCTTGACCCATTTGCCGGCTTCGTTGTCCTTGTAACGCTCGAAGAAATGGCGAATCTTGTCCTGCATGCGCTTGGGCACATCAGCCAGATCCTGCATGTCCTCGTAGTACTTGGTCGAGACCTTGTCGGTCGGCACAGCCAGAATCTTGGCGTCATGACCGGATTCGTCCTCGGTCATCAGTACGGCCACTGGACGACAGGAAATCACGCAGCCGGGCACGATCGGGTATGGCGTCATGACCAGCACATCGACCGGATCCCCGTCGTCGTACAGCGTCTTGTTTACATAACCGTAATTGGCGGGGTAGTGCATGGCGACGTTCATGAAACGGTCGACGTGAAGCACCTGCGTTTCCTTGTCGATCTCGTACTTTACAGGCGGCCCGTTCTCGGGAATCTCGATGATGACTTCGATTTCGTCCGGCGCCTTGCGGCCCGGGCCTACCATTTCATAACCCATGACGGATCCTTTGTTGTGTATGGAAAAAAACGGGATTATCGGAGCGTGAACGTGGTGCCGGTTTTTTTTGGAACCGCCACTTTCTTCAAGCGGACATAGGCCGGCAGGCCATCGGGGCCATAGGGCGGCGGCGCCTCACCGGCAATCAGCGGCAGCATGTACTCGCGGCAGGCGTCGGTGATGTGGAACCCATCGGCGCTGATGAACTCGCGCGGCATCGGCTTCTCGACATTGGCCACCTGTTCCAGCGGGGCTTCCCCCACGTGCCAGCGATAGGGCTGGCTCGACTCGCGCACGATGCTCATCATGATGCCGCTCTTGCCGGCCACTGCAGCTTCCACCGCGGCTTTGCCGACGGCATAGGCTTGGTCCAGATCAGTTTTCGACGCCACATGCCGCGCGGCGCGCATCAGGTAATCGGCAATCGCGTAGTGATACTTCAGGCCGAGGCGGTCCTTGATCATGGCCGCCAACACCGTGGCCACACCGCCGAGCTGGGTGTGGCCGAAGGCATCCTTGCTGCCGGCATCGGCGATAAAGCGGCCGTCGGCATCGCGCACACCTTCGCTGGCAACCACCGTGCAATAGCCATGGGTTGCCACGCAGTCCTTCACCCGCGCCAGAAAGCGCTCGGCGTCAAAGGCCACTTCGGGAAACAGCAGAATGTGTGGGTCTGCGCCATTGCTACTGGCCAGCCCGCCCGCAGCCGCCGTCCAACCCGCATGCCGGCCCATCACTTCAAGAATAAATACCTTGGTCGAGGTCGTGCACATCGAGGCGACATCAAAACTGGCTTCACGCGCGGCGATGGCCGTGTACTTGGCTACCGAGCCGAAACCCGGGCTGCAGTCGGTCAGCGGCAGGTCGTTGTCCATGGTCTTGGGCACGTGGATGGCCTGCAACGGATACCCCATCTGCGCGCCGAGCTGGCTGATCTTCAGGCAGGTGTCGGCGGAATCCCCACCGCCGTTGTAAAAGAAATAGCCGATGTCGTGTGCGCGGAACACCTCGATCAGGCGCTCAAATTCCGCGCGGTTCTGCTCGAAGCCCTTGAGCTTGTAACGACAGGAACCAAATGCGCCAGACGGGGTGTAGCGCAGCGCAGCGATGGCCGCCGGCGACTCCTGCGCCGTGTCAATCAGATCTTCGGTCAGAGCACCGGTGATGCCATGCAGGCCCGCATATACGGTGCCGATCTGCTCCGGATATCGCCGGGCCGTCTCGATCACCCCGGCGGCTGAGGCATTGATGACGGCGGTCACGCCGCCCGATTGCGCATAAAAGGCGTTCTTCGCCATGAGCTGGTAGTTCCCTGATATTGGCACCTGGAGTTGCGCTGGCGGCAACCCCCACGGCGCGCAAGGATAGCGGATTCGCCGCTATCCCCCCGGACTTTCGACCGTCGCGCATTGACGGAACGGCCATCACGCAGCTAGCCTCCCGCGTCTTTGTGTTCAGGGGATGGGGCAGCCCATGCGTATTGTGTTGCTCGGCGCACCGGGTTCCGGCAAGGGAACTCAGGCCAAGAAGATCATGGATGCTCGCGGCATCCCGCAAATCTCCACAGGGGATCTGCTGCGCGCGGCCGTCAAAGACGGCACGCCCCTCGGATTGAAGGCCCAGGAAGCCATGGACGCGGGAGAGCTGGTGGCGGATGACGTCGTTATCGGCATGATTCGCGAGCGCCTCAACGAGGCCGACACCCAGGCGGGTTTCATTCTCGACGGCTTCCCGCGCAGCGAGGTTCAGGCCCGGGCGCTGGACACCATGCTCGAGGCGGCCGGCCAGCCCATCGATGCGGCGCTGTTGATTAACGTGCACTTCGAAAATCTGCTCAAGCGCCTGACCGGGCGCCGTACCTGCAGTAACTGTGGGCAGATGTACAACATCTACTTCAGCCCATCGCAGCAGGAAACCGTCTGCGACAAGTGCGGCGGTGAGGTTGTGCATCGCGCCGACGACAACGAGGACACCATCACCAATCGCCTGGATGTGTACCTCAGCCAGACGGCACCGGTCGTCGACTTCTATCGCGAGCAGAACAAGCTGGCGAGTGTCGATGGCGAAGGCGCGCTGGATGATGTCTACGACCGGATCTGCGCCGCGCTGAAACTCTAGGGCCGGCGGTACCTCACCGGTGTTGAGTTACCAGCATGGCTACCACGCTGGTAACCATGCGGACATCCTGAAACACGCGGTGCTGGCGCTGTGTCTGGAGCAGCTACAGCAGAAGCCGGCGCCGCTGCTGTGCATCGACACCCATGCCGGTCGCGGGCGCTACGACCTGGGCAGTGAGGCCAGCCTCAAAACCGGTGAAGCCGAGCGCGGCATTCGCGCGCTCAACGCCACGCAACGGGCGCTGTTGCCGGCCTACTATCAGGACAGCCTGGCGCACAGGCATGGCGGCGACCGGCGCGCCACCATCCGCAACTATCCCGGCTCCTGTCAGCTGATGGCCGATCATCTGCGCCCCGCAGACCGCGCCGTTTTTTGCGAGAAGCATCCGCAGGAGTTTGGCCACCTGCAGGCGCATTTCACCGGGCAGCGCGGCATCCAGGTCGCCAACGGCGATGGATTTGCCGCCCTGACCCGCCATCTGCCTCCGGCATCAGGGCGGGCGCTGGTCTTGATCGACCCGAGCTACGAAACCGCGCAGGACTACACGCAGGTGGCCAAGGCTGTCGCCGAAGTGCATCGCCGCTGTCGCGGCGGCGTGGTGCTGGTCTGGTATCCATTGCTGCCAGCCGCCCGAGCATTGATGCGGCGTCTGGATCAGGTTCCGGCGGCGGGCGTCGACGCCTGCCACCTCACCTTGCGGGTTCAGTCCTCTCGGCTACCGGGTCTGCCTGGCAGTGCGATTTTTGCGCTCAACCCGCCATGGCAACTGGGGGCTGCGGCCCGGCCCCTATTTTCCGCGCTGCTGCCGGCGCTGGCGGCCGATGCCGACGCCGCCTTCCACATGCACCCAGTGGATCAGCGCGGCTGAACACCCGCATCGCATGGCCTGCCCTCTGGCGACGCATACAACCCACGGCATAATCAACAGATGACGATGCACGACAAAACCATCCTGCTCACCGGCGCTTCCTCCGGCATTGGCCGCGCCGCCGCTGAACTACTCGCGCGCGAAGGCGCACGCATGCTGTTGCTGGCCCGCCGTGCCGAGGAGCTCGAGTCGCTGGCGCATACGATCCGGACGGGTGGCGGCTATGCCGAGTGGCGCGCCGTGGACCTCACCGACCTTGACGCCGTAGACACCGCGGCTGATGCGCTGCGCGAGGCGCATGGGCCCATTGATGTGCTGATCAACAACGCCGGGCGGTCGATTCGCCGACCGATCACCGAGTCCTTCGACCGGCCGCACGATTTCACGCGGACCATGCAGCTCAACTACCACGCGCCGGTGCGCCTGACGCTGAAGTTGCTGCCCGGCATGCTGGAGCGTGGCCACGGACAGATCATCAACGTCTCCAGCCAGTCGGTGCAGATGCCGACGCCCCGCTTTGCGGCCTACGTGGCCAGCAAATCGGCACTGGAAGGATTTACGCGCTCACTGGCCTGCGAACTGGAGGGTCGCGGTGTGGACTTCACCATCGTTAACTACCCGCTGGTGCGCACGCCCATGTCCGCCGCCACCAAGGTCTATGCGCGCATGCCGATGATGGACGTCGACGAGGCCGCACTGTGGATGCGCAAGGCGGTGCAGGAGCGCCCGGCACGGGTCAGTGCGCGCAGTGGCCATGCCTGGCAGGTGTCGACGGCACTCGCGCCCGGGCTCACCACCCGCTACACCGCGCGCTTTCTCAAGCGCATGCTGGCGCGACTACAGAAAGCCGGCTGATTTCGGCCTGATTAGTCCACTTCAAAGTGGATGGCGTGCGGCTCGCCCTTGGCCAGCGGCTCACCCAGACAGATCACGCCGCGCCCGATCAAGGTGAAATCCTCACGCTTGACCAATGTTTCACGCTGCGTACCGTCTTTCTCGATCAAGGATACGTAGCTGCCATTGGTGCTCTGATCGACAAAAATGAATTTGCCGCGCCGATACACCAGCGTCGCGTGTTGCCGCGACGCATACGGCGACGCGACGAGAAAGTCACAACGCGATTCGCGGCCGATGACCATCGGCATCCGCGTCGAATCCAGGGTGAGCTTGCGATCCTGATACTGCAGGCGCATCAGCAGGCTGACCGAGCCCACCGCCGCACGTGATGTGGTCAGCATCTGGGTCAGGTTGTCGCCTCCGCTGCTGGTGTCACGCGTCTGCCAGAGCAGATCGAAGAGGCCCATCTCCTCGGATTTGCCCTTGATCGGGGCGGTATCGAACTTGCGCCCGAGCGCGACCAGCTCGGGCGAGCAGGTCGTGATGGTCGTTTCGGTGGTCACGATTTGTGCGGCCTTGGCCTGAGCCGCCATGCGTGCGGCCACATTGACGGCATCGCCAAAGACATCGCCGTCGTCAGCGACAATCATTTCGCCGGCATGAAAACCCACACGAATGGCCAGCTCGACCGACGCCCCCGGCACCCCGGCCTCCACCCCCTGCTGCATACCGATGGCGGCACGAGCCGCCGAACAGGCATCCGGGAACACACACATGATTTCATCGCCGATGGTCTTGACCACGCGCCCTTGCGTCTCGGTCACGACATCACTGCACAGCGCAAGACAGGCATCGATCGCGGCTTTGGCCACCGCATCGCCGTAACGCTCGTACAGGCGCGTGCTGCCAACCACGTCGGCAAACAGTACTGCGCCGGTATCCGTGTTACTGATAGTCGAATCAGTATTGATGTTGGTCATCGCACCGCCCTGCAAGAGCCTGCGACTATACCTCCGCGCCCGACCTCCGGCCAGCCTTGCGTTGTTCGCTCAGGGCCGCCAGAAGGCGGTGCCCCCATACACCACGGTGCGCGCAGCCGGATGCGCATCCAGCCAGCGCTGCAGTATGTTCTGCCACACCGGTTGCCAGCGCCCCAGTGCAACACAGCCCGCTGCGAGCACGAGAAAAATCAGTTGCACCCGCTGCTGCCCGTCGGCGCCGGACATGAGAAACAGGCCGCCCAGCAGCGCCGCGGCGGTATACCAGGGGCTCAGAGCCGCCGTAGAGGATTGTGTTGTCGGTGCCATCGGGAAACTCCTTGCAGATAGCGAACATGTCGTCATGCATCCAGACTGGCAGGGCCCAGGCTCAAAACGTGAGCCCATGGTTTATGCTTTTCCGACCTGCAGCGCCGCCCGGCATGACACGGGCGCTCTGGCGACATGCAAGTTCAGTTCCTCTGGAGAGAACACCCCCCGATGGCGGTACGCGAACACTGGAGCGGTCGATTCGGATTCATCATGGCCACCGCGGGTTCAGCCGTAGGCCTGGGCAACATCTGGAAGTTTCCATATGAAGCCGGCCAGCACGGCGGCGGAGCATTTTTGCTCCTCTACCTGCTGTTCATTGCGCTGTTCGGGCTGAGTCTGGTCATCGCCGAACTGCTGATTGGCCGCACCGCGCAACGTAACCCGGTTGGTGCCTTTGCCACGCTCGGCGGGCGGGGCTGGCCGCTGGTTGGTGGCATCGGCGTGCTTGCCGGGTTCGTCATTCTGTCGTTCTACATCATCGTGGCCGGCTGGACGCTGGCCTATCTGGGCTTCATGACCGGCGGGCCGCTCGGGGCCGACACAGAGGCATTGGGGCAGCGCTTCGGAACATTCGTCAGTGACCCCGTTGCGCCCATCCTGTATGCCGCGCTGTTTCTCATTTTGTGCGTCGGCGTGGTGATTGGCGGCGTCAATGCCGGAATTGAGAAAGCCTCACGCCTGCTGATGCCGGCCCTGTTCGTACTGCTGGTGATCCTGGTCGTGCGCTCGGTCACGTTGCCCGGTGCCGGCGAGGGGTTGCGCTACTACCTGACGCCCGACTGGTCGAAGGTCACCATGCAAACCATCAGCAGCGCCGTCGGCCAGGCCTTCTTTTCGCTCTCACTGGGCATGGGCTGCCTGATCACTTATGGGTCATACCTGAACCGCCACGACGATGTGACCGGCTCGGCCAGCATCATTGTCGGGCTGGATACTCTGGTGGCCCTGCTCGCCGGGCTGATGATTCTGCCCGCCGTATTTGCCTTCGGCTTCGACCCGGCGGCCGGTCCCGGCCTGACGTTCATCACGCTACCGGCCGTGTTCGCACAGATGCCCGGCGGCACATATTTCGGCCTGCTGTTCTTCGGCCTGCTCGCTGTAGCCGCGCTGACATCGGCGATCTCCTTGTTGGAAGTGGTGGTGTGCTATTTCACTGACGAGCACGCCATGAGCCGGCGCAGCGCCACCATCATGGTGGCGACGATCAGCTTCCTGCTCGGCATTCCAGCGTCGCTGTCACTGGGCATCTGGAGCGGATTTACGGTACCGGGGACGGGCCTGTCGATCTTCGATTTCCTCGATTTCAGCGCCTCGCAACTGATGCTGCCGCTGGGTGGGTTGCTGACCGCCGTCTTTGTCGGCTGGCGCTGGGCGCGACCCGCGCGCACGCTACTGATCGATGGGGGCCTCCCCGCTGTCATCGCCACGACATGGATTCTGATCCTGCGCTACGTCGCACCCGTCGGCATCGCCATCATCCTTTATGGTGCCCTGACCTGAGGGAATCTCCCCACGGGCTGTTTCATCCCCGACTGGACCTAAGACCATGGATTCTTTCATTGCGCTGCTGGAGCGAATCAACGCCGTCATGTTGTCAGTGCCGGTGTTGCTGGCCTTGCTGGCGACCGGCGTGCTGTTCACGGTCTGGAGTGGCTTCTGCCAGTACCGCTCACTGACCCACGGGGTCGGCCTGGTGTCCGGTCGCTGGCAATCCGGGGACGGGCCCGGCGCGATCTCCCACTTTCAGGCGCTAGCCGCCGCGCTGTCGGCAACGGTGGGCCTGGGCAACATCGCCGGCGTGGCTATCGCGGTGGAGCTGGGCGGCCCGGGAGCCGTGTTCTGGATGTGGATGGTCGGTCTCGCCGGCATGGCCATCAAAACCTTCGAAGTCACGCTGTCGATGCTGTACCGCAATACCAGCGATCCGGCCAATCCCCATGGTGGCACCATGTGGGTCGCGCGCAACGGCCTGCGGGAAATCTCGCCGCTGCTGGGCAAGTTGGGCCCGCTCATCGGCGGCCTGTTCTGTCTGCCGCTGATCCTGTTCGCGGTCACGGGCGGCAACATGTTTCAGGCATGGAGCGTGGCGACCAACACCGAGATTTACTTCGGCGTCCCCATGTGGATCACCGGCCTGCTGCTCGCCGCAGTTGTCGGCATGGTGATTCTCGGCGGCATTCGTCGTATTGGTCAGATCGCCGGCACGATTGTCCCGTTTATGTGCGGGATCTACATCCTCTGCGGCCTCGGGGTGATTCTGTACAACGCCAGTGACCTGCCCGCCGTGTTCCGGCTGATCTTCACCAGTGCGTTCAACCCGGCCGAAGCCAGCGGCGCCTTTATGGGCGCAGGCGTCGGTACTGCGTTCATCTTCGGCATGAAGCGCGCCTTGTTCTCCTCCGAAGCCGGCCTGGGCAGCGCTCCCATTGCCCACTCGGCGGTCAAAACCAAGGAGCCGGTCACAGAAGGTGTCGTGGCCGGCCTGGAGCCCTTCGTCGACACCCTGGTG
>JBDNBC010000022.1:0-5204 GCA_039768115.1 Oceanococcaceae bacterium | reverse complement strand
TACGGGCCTTGGGCTCAACGCGGGGGTCGGTGGTGTACACGCCATCTACGTCGGTGTAGATCTGGCATTCCGCCGCCGTCAGCGCGGCCGCCAACGCCACCGCCGTAGTATCCGACCCGCCGCGGCCGAGCGTGGTGATGTTGCCTTCGCCGTCCACGCCCTGAAAACCGGCGACCACCACCACGCGGCCGGCGGCCAGATCGGCCCGGAGACGCTCATCATCGATGCGTTCGATGCGGGCCTTGGTGTGGGCGGAGTCGGTCAGGATGCGCACCTGCCCGCCGGTGTAACTGCGCGCCGGCTGACCCAGCGCCTCCAGCGCCATGGCCAGAAGAGCGATGGTGACCTGCTCGCCGGTGGCCAGCAGCACATCCATCTCACGCGGCGGCAATTGTGGGTTCAAATCTCGCGCCAGCCCGGTCAGGCGATCGGTTTCGCCGCTCATGGCCGAGACCACGACCACCACGTCGTGCCCGGCATCGTGGCTGGCCTTGACCTTGCGAGCAACCTGGGCGATGCGCTCCGGAGACCCCACCGAGGTCCCACCAAACTTCTGAACGATCAGGGCCATCTCAGGATTCCAGTTGCTGTTGAGCCCAAGCCCGCGCAGCGGTCAGAGCGGCCGGGAGCTGATCGGGATTGTTACCACCGGCCTGCGCCATGTCCGGGCGACCACCGCCGCGACCACCGACGACTTGCGCGGCCTGATTAACGAGACCACCGGCCTTCACGCTCCCCGTGACGTCTTTGCTGACGCCGGCGATCAATGTGACCTTGTCGTCACGCACGCCACCGAGCAGCACCACGCAGGGGCTGGCGCGGTGCTTGATGGCATCGACCATTTCGCGCAACACCTTGGAATCGCCCGTGGGCGCCTGCTCGATCACCAGCGTGACGCCGGCGATCTTGGGCGCCGCAGCCAGCCAATTGCCAACCGCGGCCATGGCATCACCTTCAGCGGCCTTTTCCGCCAGCTTTTCCAGGTCACGGGTTTTGCTCTGCAACGCGGCGACGCGCTCGGGGACTTCTTCAACATTGACCTTCAGCGCGGCCGCAGCGCGCTCCAGCACAGCCAGGCGCTCGCGCACCCAATCCAGTGCGCCCTGCCCGGTCACGGCTTCGATGCGTCGCACGCCCGACGCCACCCCACCCTCGCTGACGATCTTGAACAGCCCGATATCACCGGTGGCCCGAACATGGCAGCCGCCGCACAGTTCGCACGAGGCCTCACCCAGGCGCAACACCCGGACCATTTCGCCGTACTTCTCGCCGAACAGCGCCAGCGCGCCGAATTCGAGCGCCTCGGGGTAACTCATCGTGCGCACATCCGCCGGATGGTTCTTCAGGATCTCCGCGTTGACACGATCCTCGATGGTGCGCAATTCCGTTGCACTGACCGCCTGCAAGTGGGAGAAATCGAAGCGCAGGCGCTCAGGCGCGACGAGTGATCCTTTCTGCTGCACATGCGTACCCAGCACCTCGCGCAGCACCGCGTGCAGCAGATGCGTCGCTGAGTGATTGCGAATGATCCGACCGCGCCGCTCGGCATCGACCTCCGCCGCAACCGCGTCATCCGCCTGCAACTGGCCGGCGCGGACCACCCCGAAGTGAACGATGGCGCCGCCGGGGTCCTTGCGGGTGTCTTCGACGACGAACTCGGCACCACTGCTGCGCAATACGCCGGTGTCGCCCATCTGCCCGCCTGACTCGGCATAGAACGGTGTAGCGTCCAGCACGACGGCGCCCCGTTCACCTATCCCCAGCATCGGTGCCGGAGCATCCCCGTGCCAAAGGGCGACGACGCGGTGCTGCCCCTGCAACTGCTCGTAGCCATGGAACGGTGTCTGTCGCCGCGCGGCACCACCCAGGCCCTCTTTCAGCCCGAACTGACTGGCCGCCCGGGCGCGTTCGCGCTGCGCCTGCATGGCCGCGTCGAAGCCCGCCACGTCCACATCGACACCGCGCTCGCGGGCAAAATCCTGGGTCAGATCCAGCGGGAATCCGTAAGTGTCATAAAGACGGAATGCGGTCGCCCCGTCCAGTCGGGCCCCGGCCTCGGCCAGGGCCGTTTCGAGAAGCTTGAGCCCCTGCTCCAGGGTTTCGGCGAAGCGCTCTTCCTCCTGGCGAATGACCTGGGCAATGAATTCCGCTTGCTCCGGCAGCTCCGGATAGGCATCGCCCATCTGCGCCGCCAGTGCGCTCACCAGTTGATGAAAGAACGGTGCGCGTGCGCCGAGCTGGTGACCATGACGTACTGCACGACGGAGGATGCGCCGCAGCACAAAGCCGCGGCCATCATTGGCCGGCAGTACGCCATCAGCGATCAGGAAGGCGCAGGAGCGGATGTGGTCGGCAATGACGCGTAACGAGCGACTGCCCACATCGGCCTCCGGCAGCAATGCGCGGGTGGCCGCCAGCAGCGCCAGAAACTGGTCAGTGTCGTAGTTGTCATGTACGCCCTGGAGAACCGCCGCAATGCGCTCCAGGCCCATGCCGGTATCGACGCAGGGGTTGGGCAGAGGCGTCAGCGTGCCGTCACTGGCGCGGTCGTACTGCATGAATACGAGATTCCAGATCTCGATGTAGCGGTCGCCGTCTTCATCGGGGCTGCCCGGGGGGCCGCCGGCCACGTCGGGGCCATGGTCGTAGAAGATTTCGGAGCAGGGGCCGCAGGGGCCGGTGTCGCCCATCTGCCAGAAGTTGTCCTTGGCGCCGATGCGCGACAGGCGCTCCGCCGGCACACCAATCTCGTCGAGCCAGATGGCGGCCGCCTCGTCGTCCTCATCGAACACCGTCACCCACAGCTTGTCCGCGGGGATCTGCAACTCGCGGGTCAGAAACTCCCAGGCCAGCTGAATCGCTTCGCGCTTGAAGTAATCGCCGAAACTGAAGTTGCCCAGCATCTCGAAAAACGTGTGGTGCCGTGCGGTGTAGCCCACGTTTTCCAGGTCGTTGTGCTTGCCGCCGGCGCGCACGCAGCGCTGGGCGCTGGCCGCCCGCACATACGAGCGTTGTTCCTGCCCCAGAAACACATCCTTGAACGGCACCATGCCGGCGTTGGTAAACAGCAAGGTCGGGTCGTTACCGGGCCCCAGTGGTGCCGACGGCACAACAGCATGGTCGCGGTCCGCGAAGTAGCGCAGAAAACTGGCGCGAAGGGCGTTGGTGCTGATCATCGGGATGGGGAACGACGAAGCGCTCGGCAGCGAAGCAAACCCGGCATATTAGCAGCCGCTTGGCGGCTACTCCCGTTCCAGCGCCTGGCGGATCTGCTCCGCAGTGAAGCCTTTGCGCAACAACACCTGTCGCTGGTGAATCGGGTCGGCGTGATGCGATCGCCGTAAAGCCTCGGCCGCGGCCTCGTGCCAATCCACATCGGCCTCGGCTTCGGCCGCCCGGATATCCGCTTCGCTGAAGCCGTGGCCGGCAAGCTCCGCAGCAATCACCCGTGGCCCCTTGCCCTGGCGAGCCCGGGCACGTACCCGCGTCGCGGCAAAACGCGCATCGTCCTGCCACCACCCGTCGGCCAGTTCGGCGCTCAGGCGCTCGGCCTCAAGCGGCGTCAATCCCTCCCGCTGCAGCCGCTGACACAGCTCATGCTGGCTGTAGTCGCGCCGCGCCAGCCAGCGCCGGGCCGCGGCCGGCGCGGTGTCCGCGGTCAGCGGGTGTTTACGTTGCATGCAGCTCCCGGCAGCCCCGTCATAACCGATGGAAAGGGCCCGTTACCCCCGCAGCCAGAGGCTCAGGCCTCGACAGGCTCGGCCGCCGTAGCCGCGCGGTCCGGTTTTGCCGGCAGCAGTTTCTCGCGCAGAATTTTCTCGATTCCGGCCGCGGTTTCCGGGTTGTCGCGCAGGAACTGGCGGACATTGTCCTTGCCCTGGCCAATGCGCTCGCCGTTGTAGCTGTACCAGGCACCGGCCTTGTCGATCAGGTTGTGCGCGACACCCAGGTCGATGAGCTCGCCTTCCTTGGAAATCCCCTCGCCATACAGAATCTCGAATTCGCACTGCTTGAACGGCGGCGCCATCTTATTCTTGACGACCTTGACGCGGGTTTCGTTGCCGACCACCTCGTCCTTGCTTTTGATCGCACCAATGCGGCGGATATCCAGCCGTACCGAGGCATAAAACTTCAGCGCGTTGCCGCCGGTAGTGGTCTCGGGGCTGCCGAACATCACCCCGATCTTCATGCGGATCTGGTTGATGAAGATGACCAGCGTATTGGTGCGCTTGATGTTGCCGGTGAGCTTGCGCAGGGCCTGGCTCATCAGGCGCGCGTGCAGACCCACATGTGAATCCCCCATGTCGCCTTCGATTTCGGCCTTCGGTGTCAGGGCCGCAACCGAGTCCACCACCACTACATCCACGGCACCGGAGCGCACCAGCATGTCGGCGATTTCCAGCGCCTGTTCGCCGGTATCCGGCTGGCTGATCAGCAGCTCGTCAATGTTCACGCCCAGCTTGCGCGCGTACTCGGGGTCGAGCGCGTGCTCGGCATCGATGAAAGCGCAGGTACCACCCGCCAGCTGCGACTGCGCGATGGCCTGCAGCGTCAGGGTTGTCTTGCCCGATGATTCCGGGCCATAGATTTCCACGACGCGCCCTTTGGGCAGCCCGCCAATGCCGAGCGCGACGTCCAGCTGCAGCGACCCGGTGGAAATGGCCTCGACATCACGAATCGACGTGCCATCACCCATGCGCATGACCGACCCGCGGCCAAATTGCTTCTCGATTTGTTGTAGCGCTGCAGCCAGCGCCTTCTTGCGGTTTTCGTCCATGGCTTTCATCTCGTCAATGTGGTTCCCAGTTTAGCGGCCGGTCGACAACGACATGTGCTCGCTCAGCCCGCACGCAGCGCGCGCCGTGATATCCCTACGCATTTGTTCGCGACTGCCGGACATCTGCAGCCGCTCGGTCAGCATGCGGCCATCCGGCAGACGGACACCCGTCCAGATCGTGCCGACAGGCTTGCCGGGCCGCGCGCCGCCGGGGCCGTAAATGCCGGACTCGGCCCAGACCCAGGCGAATTCTTCCGGTGCACCTTCCAGCAGAGACTGCACCACTTCGGCCGACACGGCACCGAACCGCGCGATGCGGTCGGCCGGCACCCCGAGCCAGCCCTGCTTCAATCCATCGGTGTAAGCCACCAGACCGCCGGCGAACCATTTCGACGCACCAGGCTGCGCGGTGATGTCCGCGCAGACG
>JBDNBC010000021.1:0-6890 GCA_039768115.1 Oceanococcaceae bacterium | reverse complement strand
GGGCGCGGCAGCGATGGTGTGGGCATGGTCCCGACCACGCTGATTGCCGCCACGGCCGTCGGCGGTGCGGCAGGGAGCGTGCTACGTCTGCTGCTGACCCGGCTTCCCTTTGTCAATGGCAGCGTGCTGATGGTGTGCGCCATCAACGTCCTCGGCAGCCTGTTGCTGGGCCTGTTCTGGGCGGTGCTGGCGTCTCGCGGCGGTTCCCCCCTGGCCTGGAATGCCCTGGGCGTGGGCCTGCTCGGCGGGTTCACTACCTATTCCACCTACAGCCTCGACATTTTTCGCATGATTGAGGTCGGGCGCTGGCCGGCGGCCCTGGCCTATGCGCTGGGAACAGCCGTTGCCGCCGTCGCTGGCTGTGCGGTCGGGGTGGCCTGGGGCCGCTCGATTTAGCCCGCCTGCCGCCGCGGCCTCGTTACAATGCCGCCTTTCCCGCCCCGCCTTGTCTGTCGACGAGGCCATAGACATGCTCGACCCCCAACTCCTGCGCCGTGATCCGGCGTTCATCGCGGCGCAACTGGCACGCCGCGGCTTCGTGCTGGACCAGCACGCGCTTGGTGCGCTCGAAGAAAAACGCAAGGCTGCGCAGGTGCGCACCGAGGAATTGCAGGCCGAGCGCAACCGCGTCAGCAAGAGCATCGGCCAGGCCAAGGCCCGCGGCGAGGATGTAGCGGGCATCCTGGCGCAAGTCGGCACGCTAGGTGAGGAGCTGGATGCCGCCAAGGCGCGCTTCGAGGAGGCCTCGGCCGAGCTGCAACTTCTGACCGCGGGATTGCCGAACCTGCCGGATGCGTCCGTCCCCGAAGGCCAGAGCGAAGATGACAATGTGGAAGTGTGCCGCTGGGGTGAGCCCCGAGCCCTGAGCGCGCCGCGGGATCATGTCGATCTGGCGGAAGCGCGGGGCCAGCTGGATTTCGCTGCGGCCGCCACAATCACCGGCTCACGCTTCTCCGTGCTGCGTGGGTCCATTGCCCGCCTGCACCGAGCCCTGACGCAGTTCATGCTCGATATGCACACGCAGCAGCACGGATACGAGGAAGTGTATGTCCCCTACATCGTCAATGCCGACAGCTTGCACGGTACCGGGCAGCTGCCGAAGTTTGCGGCGGACCTGTTCAAGCTGGAAGGGCAGGACTGGTATCTGATCCCGACGGCGGAAGTGCCGGTGACCAATCTGGTGCGCGACCGGATCGTTGACAGCGCCGAGCTGCCGCTGCGCTTCGTTTGCCATACCCCGTGCTTTCGTTCGGAAGCCGGAGCCCACGGCAAGGACACCCGCGGGTTGATCCGCCAGCATCAGTTCGAGAAGGTCGAATTGGTGCAGATGGTGCCGGCCGAGCAGTCCTGGGATGCCCTGGAAGAATTGACCGGTCATGCCGAGGCCGTTCTGCGCGCGCTGGAGCTGCCCTATCGCGTGATGGCGTTGTGTGCCGGGGATATGGGCTTCTCAGCAGCCAAAACCTATGATCTGGAAGTCTGGGTCCCGTCGCAGAATACCTATCGCGAGATTTCATCCTGCTCGAACTTCGTGGATTTTCAGGCACGGCGCATGCAGGCGCGGTTGCGCCGCGAGGCCGGGGCACGGCCGGAGCTGCTGCACACATTGAATGGCTCCGGATTAGCGGTTGGCCGGGCCCTGGTCGCGGTGCTGGAGAACGGCCAGCAGGACGACGGCAGCGTTGTCCTCCCCAGCGCGCTGGTTCCCTACATGGGCGGTGTGGCGCGGCTTGAGGCCGTGGCGTCTTAGTCTGACGTCGACCAACCTGGGACGGGTTCTCAGCCGGGGTAGTCGTTTGTCGCGCAGGGGAATAACGGGCCGATGAGTCGACCCGGCAGGGCGGTCGCGTTCGGGGCTCCCTCCGGGTCCTGACGTAACAGCGCATTGCATGCCCCCAGGTTGCCAAGCAGATGCGAGAGCTGACCCGGCAGGACAGCGGTGCGCAGTGTGCCATCGGCACTAAGCGTCACCTGCGCACGCAGCAACAGGCTGCGTTTCCCGCGTTGCGGCTGAGGAGCGCTGAGCGTGAAAACCGTTTCCGGCGTGACCGGAACGCCCTGCAGGCGCGCAATCAGGGTCTGCAGATGCCAGTGCGCTCCGCAAAACACCGCCGCCGGGTTGCCGGGCAACAGCAGGACCGGGATGCCGTTGGCGCTGTACAGAGCCATGGGCTTGCCGGGTTTCTGGGCGACCGAGCGAAACACGCAGCGCGCGCCGATCTGTTGCAGCGCGGCGTGGCTGCCGTCGCGGGGGCCGACCGACGCGCCGCCGGTGATAACGACGACATCAGCATCGGGTAATCGGGTGCGCAGAAGGGCCACCAGATTGTCCGGCGACTCATCACAGCGGTCGCGGGTAGACGGCAGGTGGCGCTGCTGACACCAGGCGGCCAGAAAAGGGCCATTACTGTCGGGTGTCATGCCATCGCGGTGGGAATCCGTCGGTGCCAGAAGCTCGGAGCCGGTTACGATGATGGCAACCCGGGGCGGCGGTCGCGCCGGCAGCATCCGCACCCCGGCATGCCGCAACAGAGCGATATGCCCGGCATGTAGACACGTGCCGGCCCGAACGAGCATCTGCCCCGCGGCAAAATCCTGACCCGCAGGCCGGATGTTCACGCCGCGGCGCAGCTCTTCGGTGAGGCGCAGGGTGCCGCGTTCCCGCTGAACGTTCTCCTGAATGACGACCGTATCAGCCCCTGCCGGCAGGGCCGCGCCGGTGGTGACGCGCAGCGCATGGTTCGGGTGCAGTTGCGCCTGCGCTTCGCCCGCTGCGGCCATCGCCTCCTGCTCAGGCCACGTGGTCTCGGTCGGCATCCGCGTTTCGGTTGCGCCCAGGGCCACGGCGTAGCCGTCCATGGCGACCTGTGGCCACTGCGGCTGTGTGAGCACAGCGCATGCGTCCTCGCTGAGCACCTGATGCAGTGCATCTTCTACCGGCACCGGCCGCGCCGGCAGGGGCGTCACGGATTCAGCAAGCCGAGCCTCCGCCTGGGCCAGCGTGATCATGGCCGGCGCGTTCGGCGACGAACTAGCCACCGCGCTCGAGCAGATGCAGCAACGGCGTGCGCAGCGCCGACCAGTACTGAATCCAGCCTTCCTGAGTGCCGGGAAGGTTGACCAGCAACTGGCCGCTTGCGGTGAAGCCGGCCGTTCCGCGTGACAGCGCGGCCAGCGGGGTACGGGCCAGTCCGTGCTGACGGGCGGCGGCGATCAGGCCGGGCAGCGCGCGGCTGATGCGCGCAGCACACACCTCCGGTGCGCAGTCACTGGCGCGATGGCCGCTGCCGCCGAGAGTCAGAATCAACGCTTCGGAGCGCAGGTCCAGCGCCGCGCTGAGCGCCTCGGCGGTGCCGGCCACGTGGACGACGGTCACCGGCGTCAGGCCGGAATCTGCCAGCCTCTGGCGCAAGGCATTCGCGCGTTCTTCAAGAACCAGCCGCTGTCGCCGGGGATCATGTATCGCCACAATCGCCGCGCTCACTGGGCGGTGCAGCTGGCGGGTGAAGTCCGTCTTGCCACCGGTTTTCTGGAGCAGACGAGTCGGCCCGATGACCATATCCAGCGCATTGCAGTGCGGCTTAAGCATGTCGTAAGCGGTCAGTGCCGCGACACTGGCGCCGGTCAGGGCCTCCATTTCGACGCCGGTTGCGCCAATGCAGGCCACTTCCACCTCGATGCCGAGGGTGTCTTCGCACAGCGTCACGTCGACGGCGCAATGTTCGAGCTGTAAAGGATGGCAATGCGGTAGCAGCTCCCAGGTCCGCTTTACGGCCATGATGCCGGCCAGCCGTGCGGCGGTTGCGACATCGCCCTTGTTCACGCGATCTTCGCGGATGCAATCGGCCGCGGCGCGGGGTAGCTGCACTTCACTGCGCGCGCGGGCGCTGCGCAGGGTCGAGGGCTTGGCGGTGATGTCGACAATCATTTCGCGATCATGAGTCCGGGGAAGATGAGGTCACCAGACTCTGACCATCCAGCCAGGTACTGGCGCCGTCGACGTAGTGTTCCTGCTTGAAGATCGGCACCTGCTGCTTCAGCGTTTCCAGTGCCCAGCGGGCGGCTTCGAACGCGGCCTCGCGATGTGGCGCCTGACAGACCAGCAGCACGGCGGCGTCACCGATGCCCAGCGCGCCGAGTCGATGCAGGATGCGCAACTCGCGGATATCAAATCGCGCCCGCGCCTCGTCACAGATACGCGCCAGGGCGGCATCGGCACTGGGTTCATGGGCGCTGTAGTGCAGCCCATCGACGGCCTCGCCCTGGTGGAGATTGCGTACCGTGCCCACGAACGCCACGGTCGCGCCGCAGTCATCCCGAGGGGCGCTGAAGAGCTCACTCAGGGCCAGGGGGTTCGCCGACAGATGCTCACTCATGCGTGCTCATTTCCGTGCTCAGCCGCCGCCCACCGGCGGGATCAAGGCGAGTACATCACCAGGTTCGATGGCCGCATCGCGGGGCAGGATGTCCGCACCTCGGGCCACGGCAACGCGCGGCCAGTCTTCCGCGGCGCCGGGGAACTGTTCCGCCAGCGCGGCGATGACATCCCGCACCCGGCCGGGCGGGAGGTCCAACCGCAACGGCTGGGGAATGATCTCGATCAGTTTGCCGTAGGCCTCCACCGTGACAGTCATCGCGCTCAGCCCCCGAGCCGGTACATGCGCAGCGGCGTCTCGCGCATCCCGTCGATGTAGCCGCGCGGCTTGGAGAAGACATGGGCGCGCACCTGGGCCGCGAAGGCGTCGGGCGCTTGCAGCAGGGGGCGCAGCGGGATTCCCTGGCCACTGTAGAGGCAGGTGACGAGCTGCCCGTCGGCGGTCACACGAAGCCGATCACAGGAGCCACAGAAGGGCGTGGTGACGCTGGCGATGACGCCAAAGACCTGCCCGTCGGGACGCCGGAATCGACGTGCCGGTGCGCCGTCCGTGGGCAGGGCCTCTACCGGTCCCAGACGCGCGAGGATGGCATCCAGGCTGAACACGTCGCCCTTCGACCAGCCATGGCCCCCGTCCAGCGGCATGAATTCGATGAAACGCAATTCCAGCCCGTGCTGCCCGGCAAAGGCCAGCATGGCCTCCAGCTCGTCATCGTTGCGCCCGGCCTGAACGACCATGTTCAGCTTTACCGGGAGCCCGGCCGCGCGGGCCGCGGCGATGCCCGCCAGGGCGTCATCGAGCCGGGCGCCGCCCCCGCACATGGCCCCATAGCGCGCCGAATCCAGGCTGTCGAGGCTGATGTTCACGCCGTCGAGCCCGGCCTCGGCGAGCGCGCTCGCCAGAGGCGCCAGGCGACTGGCATTGCTGCTCAGATGCAGTTCCTCCAGCCCGTGCTCGCGCAGGGCGTTGAGCTGATGAATAAGCGCCCGCAGCTGCGGGTGCAAGGTGGGTTCGCCGCCGGTCACCCGAATGTGGGTGATGCCGAAGTCGCGAACGAAATGTGTTGCCATGGTCACCAGCTCGTCTGGGCGCAGGCGTTTCGATGCGGCGAGGTAATCCGGCTCATCCGGCATGCAGTAACTGCAACGGTAATTGCAGCGATCAATGATCGACAGCCGCAACTTGCGCTTGCGGCGGCCGTGTTGATCGCGCAGCTCGCCGGGCGGGGCGGAGGCCCGCGCGGGTGGCACGGTTGCCGGCCACACCGGGGTCGGCCAGGGAGAGCGGAGCAGGGCGGTTGACATCGTCTCTATGGTACGCAAGTCCTCTGCAGTAACGCTCCCGTCACTGGAGGAGTGCGCTCAGGCCGTGGCGCGCACGTGCAGGCCCTCGTCGTCGACAGATCCTTGCAGGCGCACGTTGAAGGCCTGCAGCGCCCGTTGCGCGGTGTCCAGTGCGACGCCCTCGGCTAGCGCAAAGCTGCTGAAGCCACAGCGGCGCATGATCAGCAGCTGGTCGGCGAGCACGTCCCCGGTGGCGCGAAGCTCGCCGGTGTAGCCGCGCCGGCGCAAGTCACGGGCCTGGGAATACGCCCGGCCATCGGAAAATGCCGGAAACTGCAGCTCGATGCCATGGGCCCCCGTTACTGCCGTCATGTCCAGCGCGGCGACATCCAGCGTGTTGGCCAGCACCAGAACGTAGGGGGGGGCAAGCGGCTTCGTCAGTGACGTGCCGTCATCGTACGGATGGCGCGGCAGGCCGGCCAGCGGGTCCGTGTGCAGCGGCTGCCCCTGTCGATCAATGATCAGTGACATAGGCGGCCTCCTTGAAGGGTCCGAGACCCACACGATCATAGGTTTGCAGGAAAGTCTCCTGCGGTTCGCGCAGGGCCAGGTAGGCCTGCAGCATGCGCGTGACGGCGGGCGCCACGGCATCGCGCGACAGGGCTGCCCCTAGCCGGTCACCCAACCGCGGGTCATTGCGCGAATTGCCACCCAGCGTGAGCTGATACCACTCCTCGCCTTTTTTATCGACGCCGAGAATGCCGATGTGGCCGACGCTGTGATGGCCGCATCCGTTCATGCAGCCGCTGAGGTTCAGCCGTAGCGGGCCGACCAGTTCGTCCAGGTCGGCGTCTGCGAAAAGCTCCTGCAGGTCATTCGCCACGTCGATGGACCCGGCATTCGCCAGCGAGCAGAAGTCCAGCCCCGGGCAGCAGATCATGTCCGAGGCCAGGCCGGCGTTGGCGGTGGCCAGATTGAGCTCGGCCAGGGCGGCATGGACGGCGGGCAGGTACGCCGTTGGTACATCCGGCAGGACCAGATTTTGCTCATGGCTGACCCGGACTTCGCCGCAGCCAAAGCGGTCGGCAAGTTCCGCGACCCGGCGCATCTGCGCCGCGGTCGCATCGCCCGGCGCTTCGCCGCGCGGTTTGAGGCTGACCACAACACTGCTCCAGTCCGCGTCGCGGTGAGGCTTGACGTTGTGCTGCACCCACGCGGCCGGCAGGTTCTG
>JBDNBC010000020.1:0-10881 GCA_039768115.1 Oceanococcaceae bacterium | reverse complement strand
GGACGTCCTGCGCGTCGCTGATATTGCGATACGAGATGTACACCGTTCGCTGGTCAGGCCGCGGCGGCTCGAGTTGAGGCGGTGGCACGACCCAGACCGTGCCACTGCGCGGCTCGGCATATTTGTTTGACGTGACTTTGCCCAGCCCACGCGAAACCGTCGCGCAGCCGGTAGCCATTCCCACGACAGCGACCACTAGCGCCATCTTTGCTGATCCCATCAGCACCATATTGTGATTCATGGATGTCTTCTCCCTGAAGGTTTTTTCCAAGGCATTTTTTTGCCCGACCAAAACGTAGCACAGATTGTTTTACAGCCGATACGCTGTCGGCCGGCCCCTCAATCGGTACCGCCAGGGGCATCATGCACGCCGTTTTTCCGGTCGGGCGTGACCGTCGTCACAGCCGGCACACAGGGCGTTATTCCATGAACCACTGCGTCATGAGTGACCAGGACTGATGTGACGGAAAGCGGGGGTCGTTTTCGTGGTGATAGCTCAGGCGCAGGGCCAGGTTGCGTGAGGCATGCCAGCTGGCCGTGATGTCGGCACGATCCCAGCGCTGGCCTGAGGTCGCAAAGAGGCGGTCGGCATTGACGTGGAGGCTGGCCCGGGGATGCGAGAACAAGACACCCGCGGCTGGTCCGGCCATGGTCCGCAGCGAGGGGTCGTCGTTCTGGCGCGCATGATCGGCGCGGGCACGAGCCATACCGTAAATCACCACCATGTCGCGAAAATGGCGGCTCATCCCGACGGATGCCTCGACCTGTGGCACCAGCGGCCGCCCGGGCAGGGCCTGAACCCGATCTACGCCGGTGCGCACGCCCCAGGAGATATCCGGAAACAGGGGCGTCCAGTCCGTCAGGCTGAGGATGTCCACGAGGTCGACGCGCTCGACGCGCGGGGTATCGTCGATCAGAGAAAAGTCGGCACTGAACAGGTTGATCTGAGCGCCGGTCAGGAATCCCACGGGACGGTCTTCAAGCTTGTGAAAGGACATTCGGAAGTCCAGCCGCGCCGCGGGCTGACCGTCGATCTCGCCACCGCCGAAGGCCAGGCGTTTGCTGTCGTGGGCCGCTTCCGGTGGCGCCGGCCGGGGCACGATGGGGGGCGTTGGCGCGGTACGTTCGCTGAGCGCGCGCAACATCGCATGGCTTTGCTGCGCCAGGGCCGGTGTGGCTGATTTTTTGCGGTTGCGGTAGCTGTGGTGTTCGTACGCGGCATCCAGCAGCAAGGCCTGCTCGATCGGCGTGAGGTCGTCAAACCAGAGTGCGTTGACGAAGTCCGGGTCGGCAGCCAGGCGCTGGATATGCGGAACCAGATGCGCGGGCAGGCGGGCAATACGCGCCCGCAACAGGGCGGCACGCGAGGGCCGAAAGACGGTGTCTTCAATCAGCTCTTCGCGGGCAACGGCGCGAATCGTATCGACGGGGATGGCGGTCAGCACGAACTCGCTGGTCAGGTCCAGGCCGGGTCGCGCGACCTCCAGTAATTCCAGCAGGCGATAGGAGCAGTTTTCATCGAAGAAGTAGTACGCGAAATTGATTTCCTTGAGCTCCCAGAGGTGGGTCACGAGCCGGTCAACTTCGATCGGACTGAGATTCAAGGGGTATTCCCAGATATCGCGGTTATCGATCTTGCTGTACTCGCGAATCTTTTCGAAGTACGGGGTCACGATGAAATTTCCAGGGTAGCCGCCGGTCAGTCCTTTCCATGCGTACAACATGGAGTTGTCCTGCTGCCGGATGTCGGCGCCAAAGCTCACCGAGAACCCGAGCCATTCCGTCCAGCTGGCGTCGTCGATGGGGTCGATCCGCAGCAAGGTATGGCCAAACATCGAGGACGGGCTATTCAGGTGGTAGCCGGGGAAGACGAGCGTGGCGCGTCCGGCGCGGATCATCGTTCGCCACTCCTGGTACAGCGCACAGCGGGAAGCCGGGTCATCCCAGTGCGTGATGCCCAGCTGCTGCGCCAGCCACTGTCGGCGGGCGACAAAGCGACAGTTGGCGCTGTCGTCCGAGAAATCGTCGCTAGTATGAAAGTGCTGCAGCGTGGCCGTCAGTTCCGCGTAGGGGTCAGACGGGCCCTGGGGCGCCAGAAAGAAGCGCGCATCTTCGACGGCGCTGCGGAAGCGAACGCGACCGCCGATGCCCTCGTCTGCGCGATAGTGCAGCAGCCGTAGCCATTCCGGATGCACGGCAAGTGTCTGCAAGGTTTCTGAGGCCATATCGGCGGCCCCAGGTGTGGGCGGGGGCAACGGCGTTGCACGGGCGTCCGCCATGACTACGGTGCTGGTGGCGACGATGATGAGCACGCCAAGCGAAGCGAACGAACGGCGAATCCAGGGGGTCATTGCGGCCATATCCTGATCAAAAAAAAACCCAGCGGGCGATCCCACCGGGTTTTGGTCCGGCGCCCGGCGTGCCGGACGCGTGACTGGCAAAGCCTTAGCCCACGTAATGGGCCAAGCGCGCGTCTTCGGCCATGACGGCGTACAGCGCGGCGATAACTTCGTCAGCAGTGACTTCGGCGCTGGGGAAGATGCGGGCAAAGTTCTGATGCGCCGCGGAGGCGAACACGCTGCGATCTTCCGGGGCCACGCCCAGCACGGCCGCAACCGCACTCAGCGCATCACCTTCACCACGCGCGACATCTTCGGTCAGTTCGCCCATCAGCGAGCTGACCATTTGCTTGCCGCCGTACGTGATGGTGCCATTGGTGGAGCAGCCGTTGGTGCCCGAGGTCATGCCAAAGGTGGCATTACCGGAGGTGCCATTCGTCGTGGACGCGCCGAAGTGGGCCACCATGCCGGACTGGCCATTGAACACCATGTTCCCCCAGCCACAATTCGGGCCACCCGGGGCCTCGGCAAATGCCATCGTTGAGCTCGCGGCCAGAATGCCGGCTGCCAAGATTTTCTTCATGAAATCACTCCCAGAATTTAGTGTGTCGTTCCCGTCGGATACTTCCGACTGGTCTGATCCTAAGCGAAATGTCATTGAATGGGTATGTCTGCTTGTTTGCACCAGACGCCCTCCACCTCGACGCGCAGGTCGCGCCGGCAGATTTCGCCCTCCAGCGGCAGAATATGGGCTTCGGGATATGCGGTGGCGAGTCGCGCGGCAGCCTCGGCCATGGGGACGGACGGGTGAGCGTACAGGCGCAGCGCAACGGCCCGGTGTCCGGCGCTGATGGCAGCGAGGTTGCGCAGGGTTTCGTCGAGTTGGCGTGACCAGTCGCCGGGATGAGCGGTCCGGTGGCCCACAACGCTGGCGGTACCGGACACCAGCAAATGGGATGTCGTGGTAGCTACGGCGCACGCACGGGCGAAGCTGGGGCTCTGCGGGCCGTAGTCCCGGGGATACTCCCAGGCGCTGGTTTGGCGCGGGTTCTCCCGGTATTCGCAGGGCCGGCGGCCGGCCAGGGCGATGATGTGCAATGGGCCATCCGCGGTGCCGATGGCAGTCGCGGCCGGATAGCGTTGCCGGGCGCCCAGGTCATGGCGCGCAAAGGCCCGCATCCGGCCCACCGAGAAGCGCCGGTAGCGTTCGTCGTCGCCGTCGCCGGCGGTCATTTGCGGGAAGTAATTCCAGATGCGATACAGCGCGAAAGCGGAGTGCTGGCGCAGCCAGGCGAGGAGGGTGTCGTAGGCCTGTTCCGTTGTATTGGCAATGTCCTTGTCGAGCGGAACAGCGACTCGTGCCATCAACCAGTCGCGCCCTGTTACATGGTGCACACCGCCGCTACAGCCATCGATGACGGGCTCGGGCACCCACCAGCTTTCGCAATCGAGGGGCTTGGGAGTGGCCATGTCGAGGGTGACACTGGCGGCACCGGCGCCGTGGTCTGTTGCATGGAAGCCGAAGCGCAACAGGCGGGACCAGCCCACGCCGGGCGCGGTGTCCGCCGGAGTAATCAGGAGTTCAGGAGGCACGAGTCAAGAGCCGGGATTCATGTGGTGGCGGACAACACGGCGCAGTGTGTGCAGACTTTGTTCCAGTCCCGCTCCCAGAGGCCCGCCCGTGACGGGTGAGAACACCGAGAACACCTGTGCCGGCGAACAGCACTTCGAGTGGCTGGGGACAACCGCCATTCAGTGGTGTACGGGCCGCAACCGGGAGCGGGCACGCCAACAGTGCATTGATGGTCTTGTTGATGCGGGTGTCTGGCCGGCGGATCAGCCCGCTATTGTGACCCATGGGCGACTGCATGGGCATCCGGGCCTGCGCTTCTCGGTGACACATACCCGGCAGGTTGTGGTGATGGCAGTGGATCCCGGCCCGGTGGCCGGGCTGGGTGTGGATGTGGAGTGGGCCAGTCGCCACGTGCACCCCCGGCTCAGCGCGCGGATTGGCGGCCCGCAGGATGACCCGTCCCATGCGCCGCTCGAGCGCTGGGTGGCCAAGGAGGCCTCATTTAAGGCCTACGACCCGCTACGGCAGCAGGGTGCCGCGCGGCCCGCCCGATGGATCACCGAATTCTGGGCCGCCAGAGGTCAATTTGGCGTGCGGGGCGATGCTCAGGCCCTGGGCACCCTGCATATTGCGCACCGGGTCTTTGCCGGTGAGCCGTGGATCATGGCCCTGGCGCGAATTCCGTAGTGGCTACACCCCGGGCCCGCGCCAGCACCCGGCGTCCCCAGTGGCCGAGATCGTCCATCCACAGGTAGATGCTGGGCAGCAATATCAGGCTGACCACGGTCGAGAACACCAGGCCACCGATGATCGCGCGGGCCATCGGGTAGTACGGGGGGCCATTTCCGCCCACGCTGGCCTCGCCGAGGCTCAGCGGCACCATCCCGAGGACGGTGGTGCCGACGGTCATCAGGATGGGGCGCAGGCGCTCGCTGGCGCCATCGATCAGGGCCGTCGTGCGGTCGAGGCCGCTGCGCCGCAGGCGGCTGACATGGTCAATCATGACAATGCCGTTGTTCACAACGATGCCCATCAACAGCAGCATGCCGATCAGCGCCATGAATGAAAACGTGGTGCCGGTCAGGAAGAAAAACCAGATCACGCCGATAAACGAAAACAGGACGCCGGTGATGATCGCCGTCGGAGCCAGCACCGCCTCGAATAACGCAGCCATGACGATATATATGCAAACGAGGGCCAGTGCCATGTTGACGAGCATGGCCGTCGCCTGCGCGGCGTCCTCATCGAAAGCCCGACCGAAATCCCACGTGGTGCCGGCCGGCAGCTCGACCGGGTCAAGCACGGCGCGAATGCGGGTGCGCGCCTCGTCCGGCGTGATGTCTTGCGTCGCCAGCATGATCGACACGGCAGTACGCCGGTCTTCACGCCGAATGTTGCCGGGCACGTCGGCGTACTCCAGGGTGGCCAGCGAGGACAGGCTGACGGAATCCCCCGATGGTGTGCGTATGGGCAGGTTCAGCAGTTGGTTCAGGTCGCCGCGGTCGGCGCTGGAGAACTGCAGAATCAGATCGACCTCGCCGGTGCGGGTCTGGTAGGGCCGCAGTTGCTGGCCGCGCATGGCGGTGGCGATGGTTTCGGCGACGGTCTGGCTGTCCAGTCCGGCTTGCTGGGTGCGGGCGCGATCCACATTCACGCGGACTTCCGAATCGGCCGCGGCCATGTCCACCCGAATGTCGGTCAGGCCCTCAACGGTGCGCAACACGCGTGCCACTTCGTGGGCAGTTTCACGCAGGGCATCGGTGTGTTCGCCCTGCACGCGTACCGATAATCCATCGCGACTGCCGCGGCGGTTCTGTTCGAAACTGGGGATGCCAATCGGGATTTTGGGAATGCCGTCACGGATGCGATCACGGACGGTGTCAATCGGCAGTGGGCGGACATCGTCCGGCAACAGACGAATGGTCGACTCGGCGCGGCCGAGGTCGAAATAGCTGTATACCGACTCGATGCCCAGTTCGTCCTGCCGCTCCAGCAGCCAGGCCTCGATGCGCCGCACGGAGGTTTCAACTTCATGCAGTGCGTACTGCGCGTTTACGTTGTAGCGCAGCATCAGTTGCCGGCTGTTCTCCTGCGGAAACATGTCGAAATCGACCTGCCGTGCGGGCAGCATCACACTGGCGAGGATCAGCACGACCAGCACTGTGCTCCAGCCGCCATGGGCCAGGGTCCAGCGCAACAAGCGGACATAGCTCCGGCGCAAGCGCGACTCCCCGGCGTCGGCCTCGCGTCGGCTGACCTTCAGCCGCGACGTCAACTGCGGGATCAGGGTCAGGGCCACCAGTAGCGAGGCTCCCAGCGAAATGCAGATGGTGACCGCCACGTGGGTCAGGAAAATGGCGATGTCATTCTTCTCGCCAAAGACATTGGGCAGGAACACGATGGCCGTGGTCAGCGTGCCTGCCGCTACGGCGAGGCCTACGGCGCGACAGCCGCGCAGCGTGGCGACATGCGGGTCATCCGGGGTGCGCTGGCGCTCCTGGGCGATGCTTTCGGTGACCACAACGCCGTTGTCGACCAGCAGGCCTACCGACAGCATCAGGCCCATCAGGGTCAGGATGTTGAGCGAAAAACCCAGGAAGTACATGGCCCCCAGCGTGATCATCAACGATACCGGCACGGCCAGTGTGACGATCAGTGTCATCCGCAGGTTGCGAAGAAACGCATAGAGCACGCAAAGCGACAGCAGCGCACCGAGCAGGCCGGAGGTGAGTAATTCGCGTAGCGATTCGGTCACGTCATCGGCCTGGTTCTGCATGACGTAGAGGTTGATGCCGCGCATGTCCGGCTGGCGGCCGATCCGGGTGATTTCGTCCTGTACCGCGGCGGCCACATCGACCATGTTGGCCCCGGTTTCCTTGAACACGTCCAGCCCGATGGCGTAACGGCCATTCAGGTGCCGGCCATAGGTGAGGACCGGGTCGACATAGCGCACCTCGGCAATATCGCCGAGACGCAGGCCACGCGGCCCGATCACCTGATGGGCGATGGCTTCGAGACTGTCGAAGCGGCCGAGCGGGCGCAGCAGATAGCGCTGCCCGCCTTCGACGATCTCACCGGCGGAAATAGCGAAATTGGCCGATGCCAGGGCCGTACCCAGCTCCCGCAGGTCAATGCCGTGCGCGGCCACGCGGGCGGCCGACAGCTCAATCCGTACTTCCTTGGGTTCCACTCCGTACAGCGTGACCCGCGACACCCCGGACAGCCGCTCGAGCGGGCGGGTGAGGTTGCGGTTGAGCATGTCGAAGGCCTGCGACAGGTCCTGCTCGGCGGAAATGCGCACCGTCATGATCGGCGCATCGGCAGCGTTGAATTTGAAGATCTGTACGCGACCGAGATCGGCCGGTAACTGGTCACGCAGGGCGTCGATCTTGTCGCGCGCATCGACGCCTTTGACGGTCATGTCCTCGCCCCAGCCGAACTCCACCCACATGCCGGTGCCGGTTTCGCGGCTTTCCGAACGCATGCGGTTGACGCCGGTCATCGTCGCAACGGCCTCCTCGACCGGACGGGTGATTCGGCGCTCCACGTCTTCCGGCGAGGAGTTGCGATAGGGCACTTCGATCCAGATGCCGGGAAAGCGGATTTCCGGCAGAAACTCCAGCGGCAACCGCTGGCTGCCCACCAGGCCGATGACGAACAGGCAGGCGAAAACCATGCTGGTCGTGACCGGGCGGCGCAAAGCGAGGTCGGTCAGCGCCACGACTAGCGGGGCTCGCGCGCGGTGTCGCGGCTGAACAGGGAGTAGACCACCGGGATGACGAACAGTGTCAGCAGTGTGGACACCAGCAGGCCGCCGATGATGGTGATGGCCAGTGGCGCACGCAATTCCGCGCCTTGACCGCTCGCCAGTGCCATCGGCAGCATCCCCAGCACGGTGGTCATGGTGGTCATCAGAATGGGCCGGAGGCGCTCCTGGGCCGCGTTTTCCACGGCCGTGCCGGCCGGCTCCCCCGCGGCGCGGCGCTGGTTGATGCGATCAATCAGCACGATGGCGTTGTTAACGACGATGCCGGCCAGCACGATCAGGCCGATCAGCACCACGACGTTGATGACGCTGCCGGTCAACCACAGGCCCACGATGGCCCCGACCGCAGCGAGCGGAATGCTCAGCAGGATGATGAAGGGTTGCAGCAACGATTCGAATTGCGCGGCCATGACCAGATAGACCAGAAAGACCGCCAGCAGCAGGGCGAATTGCAGCGATGCGAAGCTGTGCTCCATTTCCGCGCTCTGGCCGGTGATGGCAATGCTCACCTCGGGCGGTGGCGGATGCCTGCGGAGCACCTCCTGCAACGCCTCAACGCCGTCACGCAGGCTGCCCGAGAGCGTGTCGGCGGTCAGCACAACGACCCGCTGATGGTCGATACGCCGAATCTCGCTGGGGCCGGTGCCGCGGCGGATATCGGCGACCGCGGCGAGCGGGATGGGTGCAGCGGATTCGGGGTTGATCACCAGACGGCGCAGATCCGCGAGGCTGGTGCGCTGATTGTCCTGGGCCCGGACGCGGACGTCGATTTCCCGGTCACGCAGCCGATAGCGGGTCGCGACGCGGCCCTGCATCAGTTGCACCACCCGCTCGGCAAGGGCCGGCACCTCAAGCCCCAGCGCCGCCACCCGCTCGGCGTCAAAGCGGATCTGGATTTCGGGCTGGCCTGCAGGCTGACGGTTCTCGATGTCGCGAAAGCGGCCATCGGCGTGCAGGGCCCCTTCAATGCGCTGGCCATAGATGCGCAAGCGCTCGAGGTCGTAACCGGCCAGTTCGATTTCCAGCGGAATGGCCAGGTTGAACAGGGTGGGCCGCGACAGCCGTGCTTCCATGCCCGCCTGGTCCTGCAACAGCGCGCGCAGGCGGTCCATGACCGCGGCCTCGGTGGCCGCATCCGGCACGCTGAGCACCAGGTTCAGCACCGCCGTGTTCTCGCCGCTGGCCTCCGGGTCGGTATCCAGGCGGTTGCCGGTGCCGGCAACGGCGTAGCTGGTTTTCAGCCCTGCCGTGCCACGCAGCGTCGTCTGCAACTGTTGGACGCGGGCATCGGTCTGGTCGAGCGGCGTGCCGGAATCCAGGCGCAGCTCGGCGCGAAATTCGCCCTGACTGAGTGGCGGCAGCAACTCGGCACCCAAGAACGGTACCAGCAGCAGCGCACCGCCGAGCAGGCCCGCTGCACCGAGGAGGATCAAACCACGGTGCGTCAACGCTCCCTTCAGCGCTGGCGGATAGCGCCGTGCCACTTGGTGGTAGCCGCGCTGAAACCCTTCCGCCAGTGGCCGCATGACAGTACCCAGGCCCGCAGAGGCCAAGCGTACGATGACGACCGGCAGCCGCAGAACCAGGCTGGGCAGATCCTCCAGTAACAGCACGCGGGTGCGGCTTGTGCCACGGCGTAGCAGATGCCCTTCGGCTACCGGGGCGGCCGCACGGGGGATCTGCGGGTCGGGCGAACGCGAGGCCAGCATCGGAATCAGCGTCAACGCGACCAGCAGCGCGATCAGCAAGGTGCCCGACACGACCAGTGCCTGGTCAGCAAACAGCTGCCCGGCGATGCCCTCCACGAACACCATCGGGAAAAACACCGCGATCGTGGTCAAGGTGGATGCCGTGATCGCCAGCGCGACCTGGCGCGTGCCGATACGCGCGGCCTCGTCGAGCGCATCACCGGCCTCGCGGCGGCGGGCAATGCTTTCCAGCACCACAATGGCGGAATCCACCAGCAGCCCGATGGCCAGGGCCAGCCCGCCCAGCGACATGATATTCAGACTCAGCCCACTGCCATACATCAGGATGAAGCTGGCGATCACCGACACCGGAATGGCCGCGGCAATCACCAGCGTCGCGCGCACATCGGCGAGAAACAGATACAGCACCAAGATCGCCAGCAACCCGCCCAGCAGGCCGGCCTCGAGTACGCCGGTGATGGCGTCATTGATAAAAACGGACTGGTCGTACAGTGTATCGAGCGCATAGGTGGCCGGCAGCGCCGCGCGTAGCGCCTCCAGTCGCGCCTGCACCTCACGGGCGATGGCGACCGTGTTGCCATCACCCTCACGAAAGATGGCCAGTTCCACCGCTTCGCGCCCGTCGATGCGAATGATGGCCGTGCGCTCCTTATGGCCCGCCTTAACCGTGGCCACATCGCGCAGATAGACCCGCCGGCCCTCCATATCGCGGAGGATCAGCTGCTCCATCTCGGCCAGGCTCTGGAACTCGTTTTGGGTGCGCACCAGATAGGCGAGCGTGCCCTCGTCCACACGCCCGCCCGAGAGATTCACGTTTTCCTCGCGCAGCCGCTGGAGCACGAACTCTGGCGTTAGCTGACGCTGCTCGATGCGGGTCACATCCAGCGCGATCTGGATTTCTTCCTCCAGTCCGCCGCTGACTTTGACCGCCGCGACGCCACGGACGGCTTCCAGCGGCTTTTGCAGACTGTCCTCGGCGAACTGGCGCAGCTGTTTGCGCGCGTCCGCGGTGGCGCCCTCCGCTGTGGTTGCGGCATCCATCGACAGGCCAAAGCGCAGGATGGGGTCGCTGGACGGGTCAACCCGCAGCACCAGCGGTCGGGCGGACTCATCGGGCAGCTCCAGCGGGTCGAGCTTCTCGCGAATGTCGAGCACCGCCAGGTCCATGTTCGTGCCCCAGCGAAACTCCAGGGTCACATCGCTTTGCCCGGCACGGGATACCGATTGCACCCGGCGCACCCCGCGTACCAGGCCCAGGGCCTCTTCCACCGGCTTGCTGATCAGGCTCTCGATTTCCGCCGGGGCCGCGCCGGGGTAGTCGGTGCGCACCGTGGCTGTGGGGTAGGAGAGGTCGGGCAGCAGGGTCACTGGCAGCCGCGATTGCGAGACCACGCCGAACAGCAGCACGGCCAGCGTGAACATGCTGATCGCAACGGGCCGGCGAGTGGCGAATTCAAGCATGAGACGGGCGCGGTCGATGAATCAGAGCGCGGG